>JAZUIB010000055.1:0-43901 GCA_045642025.1 Synergistaceae bacterium | reverse complement strand
AGTTATTAGGAACGTTTGTTCGAAAACAGTCAAATTTGCGGACAAACGGACGACAGTCAGTTATTTTGACAGTTGAGCCGTTTGTTCGCAGTGGAGATGTACAGAAAATATAAAAATGCCCGAGAGCTTTATCGCTCTCGGGCATTTTTGTTGACTGATTAGAGACGCTGGCCCCCGCATCTTCGCTTCGCTCGTGCGGGGAGACGAGAATAAAAAACGATCGTACGGGGAGACGAGGGGAAAGAAACGCGCGGCGGGGTGACGAGGGGGAAGAGACGCTCGCGCGGGGAGACACCGGCGGAGTATTGCAAGAAACAAACCGCTTTTGCCACTCTGAAGAGTTTTTTGCCTAGCGCAGTAAAGCAGTATGAATTTACGTACTTTTGCTTGTTTTGCACAAATTTGTTTTTTCAAAATATCCCATACACATGATACTATTTCAAGAAAATACCAACTCCGGAAGATAATTTCCGGAGTTGGTTGTTTTAAGCTACCTGCTGACAATCTGTAACTGTTTTATATTTCGCGTTTCTGCTCTGTGTAGTGTGTGTGGAGCAGTTTGTGTGATTTTTCGCCGCACGGTTCGCCGAAGAATTTCGCGTAGATTTCTTTTATCTGCGGGTTGTTGTGTGACTGGCGGAGTGTGCTGGTTTCGTCAACACGGTAGATGGCTGCCGTGCGTGCCGCGCGAATCTGCGCGTTGACAGGCTGGGGCTGTCCGCCGCCGCCTATGCAGCCGCCGGGGCATGCCATGATTTCGATGAAGTGGTAGTCTGCTTCACCTGCGCGCACTTTATCCATGAGGATGCGCGCGTTTTTGAGCGTGTGCGCGACTGCAAGTTTGACTGTGACTGTTTTTCCGTCAACAGGAACGTCAACTGAGGCTTCTTTGATGCCTTCCATGCCGCGTACCGGCGTGAAGACGATACCGTCGATTTCTTTGCCCGTGAGTATGGCGTGTACTGTGCGGATTGCGGCTTCCATAACGCCTCCGGTGACTCCGAAGATTGCCGCAGCGCCTGTTGAGGTGCCCATAGGGTCGTCATATTCTTCTTCCGGAAGGTTTTTGAAGTCGATACCTGCGTTTTTGATCATGCGTGCGAGTTCGCGTGTGGTGAGTACCGCGTCAACGTCGGGGATTCCCGGGTTGGACTGAAGCTGCGGACGGACACATTCTGATTTTTTCGCCGTGCAGGGCATGATTGAAACGCTGTATATTTTTTCAACAGGTATGCCGAGGCGTTCCGGTTCGTAGGTTTTCATAACTGCGCCAAACATTCCCTGCGGTGATTTTGCCGTTGAGAGATGGCCGAGAAGGTCAGGGTATTTCATTTCGATGAAGTTGATCCAGCCCGGTGAGCAGGAGGTGATCATCGGAAGTACGCCGCCGTTTTTGATACGGTGCAGGAATTCTGTGCCTTCTTCCATAATGGTGAGGTCGGCGGAGAAGTTTGTGTCGTAAACTTTGTCGAAGCCGAGTTTGCGGAGTGCCGCAACCATTTTGCCGGTAACAATTTCGCCCGCCGGTATGCCGAGCGCTTCGCCAAGGGCTACGCGGACTGCCGGAGCTGTCTGTACGACTGTGAATTTCTCAGGGTCTCCGATTGCGTCGAAGACTTTTTCTGTGTCGTCTTTTTCGGTGATTGCCGCTGTCGGGCAGACTGCGCTGCACTGACCGCAGAGTGAGCAGGTGACGTCGCCGAGACCGAGGTTGAAGGCAGGGCCTACAACTGTGTTGAAGCCGCGGTTGATGAAGCCGTAAACGTCAAGTCCTTGATGTTCTGCGCAAGCTCTGATGCAGCGTCCGCAGAGGATGCATTTGTTGGGTGTGCGAACGAGTGACGGGTTGCTGTCGTCAACAGGGTTGTCTCTCTTTGCGCCTTCGAACGGAATTTCGCGGATGCCGAGGTCAGCGGCGATTTTCTGCAGTTCGCAGTCGTTGTTTTTCTGACAGGTGAGGCAGCTTCTGTCGTGGTTGGCAAGAAGAAGTTCTACAACTGTTTTTCTTGTTTCGCGGACGAGCGGTGTGTTTGTGTGAACAACCATGCCGTCTGCAACAGGGTAGACACATGCCGCGCCGAGGTTTCTCGCGCCTTCGATTTCAACCATACAGACACGGCAGGCACCGGCTTTGCTGAGTTCCGGATGGTAGCAAAGCTGAGGAATGCGGATTCCGGCAAGTGCCGCCGCTTCGATTACGGTGTAATTTTCGGGTACTTCTACGGTTACGCCGTCTATAGTAACTTTAACCATGATGTTTTCTCCTCTCTGCTCCGGAATTATTCGCGGACAATTGCGTTGAAGCGGCAGTTGTTCATGCAGACGCCGCATTTAATGCATTTGCTCTGGTCGATAACAAACTGATGTTTGAGTTCGCCCGAGATTGCGCCCGCTGGGCAGTTTTTAGCACATAAACTGCAGCCTTTGCAGGCATCTGTGATGTGGTAACTGACAAGTTTCTGGCATGCGCCTGCCGGGCATTTTTTGTCTTTGATATGTGCTTCGTATTCATCGCGGAAATAGCGGATTGTTGAAAGAACAGGGTTCGGCGCTGTCTGGCCGAGTGCGCAGAGCGCACCTGCTCTGATTGAGCGGGCAAGTTTCTGGAGTCTTTCGATGTCTCCTTCTTTGCCTCTGCCTTCCGTGATACCGGTGAGGATTTCAAGCATACGTTTTGTTCCTTCGCGGCACGGGGTGCATTTTCCGCAGGATTCTGACTGTGTGAAGGTAAGGAAGAATTTTGCAACGTCAACCATACAGGTTGTTTCGTCCATTACAACAAGTCCGCCGGAACCCATCATTGCGCCTGCGGCGATGAGTGAGTCGTAGTCAACGGGGGTGTCGAGCAGTTCTTCCGGCATACAGCCGCCTGAAGGTCCGCCGATCTGGACTGCTTTGAATTTTTTGCCGTCAGGAATGCCGCCGGCAATTTCAAAGATGATTTCGCGCATTGTAATTCCCATGGGAACTTCGGCAAGACCCGGGTTATTGATTTTGCCGGTGAGGGCAAATACTTTTGTGCCTTTTGATTTTTCTGTGCCGTATTTAGCGTAGGCTTCACCGCCGTCTCTGATGATGCACGGCACGTTGCCCCATGTTTCGACATTGTTGATGTTTGAAGGTTTGTCCCACAGACCTTTAACTGCCGGGAATGGCGGGCGTGGACGCGGCATGCCGCGCTGTCCTTCGGTTGACTTCATAAGAGCTGTTTCTTCACCGCAAACAAATGCGCCTGCGCCTTCTTTGACATGAAGTTTGAAGCTGAAGTTTGTTCCGAAAATGTTGTTGCCGAGAACACCTGCTTCTTCTGCCTGTGCAATGGCCTGGTTCAGACGTTTGATTGCAAGCGGATATTCCGCACGGCAGTAGATATAGCCTTCGTCAGCTCCGATTGCGTATGCACCGAGCGCCATGCCTTCGAGCACTGCATGTGGGTCTCCCTCGAGAAGTGAGCGGTCCATAAATGCGCCTGGGTCTCCTTCGTCAGCATTGCAGATGATGTATTTTTTCGGGCCCTGTGATTTTTGGCAGAAACTCCATTTGAGTCCTGTCGGGAATCCGCCGCCGCCGCGACCGCGAAGACCTGATTTTTTGACTTCATCGATTACATCGTCCGGCGTAAGGGTGAGAACTGCTTTCGCAAGTGCTTCGTAACCGTCTGCCGCGATGTATTCTTCAAGTGAATCTGGGTTGATGTAACCGCAGTTTTTAAGAGCGTTTTTGCGCTGTTTGGCATAGAACGGCATTTCGCTGTATGCCGGAAGGTCAACTGTTTTTGCGCCTTCCTGCGGGATTCGCGCAATTGCTTTTTCTTTGCAGATGTTGCCGCCAAGGACATGGTCTGCAAAGATTTTTTCAACGTCTGCTGGTGTGACTGAACCGTAGGTAACACGATCCTCGCCGGGGCGTACTACGTCAAGAAGCGGTTCGTTGTGGCACATACCAATGCAGCCTGTTGAATAGATGCAAACTTTGTCTTCAAGACCGTTCTTTTTGACCTGTTCTTCAACAGCGGCAAGTACCGCACGGCCGCCTGCCGCTATTCCGCAGGTGCCCATACCGAGAATTATTTGCGTTTTTACGTCGTTTCTTGCTTTAAGGGCTGCGACTGCGTCGGCTTTGACCTGATGGAGCTGTTCGATTGTTTTAATCTGCATAACCTTTTCCCCCTTACGCTTTTGCGTATGTGTCGAGCATTGCGCAGGCTTTGTCTGAAGTAAGACGTCCGTGCGTGTCTTCGTCAACCATTACGCAGGGAGCAAGAGCACATGCACCGATACAGGCAACTGTTTCGATTGTGAATTTGAGGTCGTCTGTTGTGCATTTGTCGTCTGAAAGACCAAGTTTTTTCTGCATGGCCTCAAGAACAACTTTGCCGCCGCGAACGTGGCAGGCTGTGCCCTGGCATGAACGTACGATGTGTTCGCCTCTCGGCTCAAGATGGAACTGAGCATAGAATGTTACAACACCGTAAATCTTGCTGATGGGAACGTTGATTGCTTTGCTGATTTTGATCAGCACTTCTTTCGGAAGATATCCGAAAATTGCCTGGGCTTTCTGAAGCACTGGAATTGTCGCGCCTCTGAAACCCTGGTACTGCTCGAGGAGTTCATCAAGAAGCTTCTCTTTTTCTGCTGCGGTTACCGCCATGGAACGCACCCTCCTTGTAGGGAATTTAATTTCGTAAACTTTGCTGCCGCAAGGTTTTAATTCCTGCGGCAATTAAACATAAGTGTTTTTGCGGCGTCTGTTTGCGTGCACACACAACCTGTGCACCTTAATGCACAAACGTCCGCTGGTTATTATCGTCCTAAATGCCCAATTTTTCAAGTATAAAATTGGTTTTTCTCACCTGTGCCACTTTGTATCGCCACTATTGTTTTGTTGTATTTATGTATCCTTGCTTTGTTTATATTTCGCTTGTTGACAGCTTTTTTGTTAGAATTTGCAGCTGAGGTCGGGCATATATTTTACGGATATTCTACCTCCTATGCCGGCCATCGTTCTTGTGTCTTTTGTTAATCTTCTTCTGTGCTGCCGCTGTTTTTTACAAGATCAATAAGTACCACTTCCGGCATACAGAAAATGCGTGCAGGAGCACCAATGTAGCCTGCACCTGCTGCCTGATAAAGCAATCCGCCCTGTCCGCAGTTTTTGCATTTTCCTCTGCCTATGGAGAGGCCGAGTTTGCGCAGCGCAAGGGTTAAAAGGGATATGCCATGTTTCGCGCCTGAAAGTTGAAGGTCAAAATGTGTTCGCTGTCCGTCTTCAATCAGTGGTCTGTGGCGCAGTACGAGAAGGAATGTGTGTTTCTGCACAAATTCGTAGTTCAGTATCAGTTGTTCGGATTTTGTAAGCCCCCATTGCTGTTTTATACACTGGTCTCTGTCACCACAGCCCGCAATTATAATTCCTGCCGCCTCTTGAGCTGTGCCGTTCAGCATTGTAAAGCCGCAGGCATCGGCAAAGGCAGAGGCAAAATCAGTATTTGTGTAATCGTAGTTTCCGAGAATGACAAATTTTCCGTGAGACGCTTTTAGATTGGCAAGTCTGCTGAGTTCGGCGCTGCATTCTTCACCAAGTTTTTCATCTTTAAGATCGCCTGTGCAGACAATAATGTCCGGCTTTGCGGCATTTACAGTTTCAACTAGAGCACGAAGCATGTCCGCACCTGCCCATAGTCCGGCATGAATGTCTGTAAAGTGAGCTATTCTTATTCTGTCACAGTTAATTTTAGGTGTGGAAATTTCAATATGTGTCATTAGAATTTTTGTTTTCAGCAGAACCACAACAGCAGTGCTCAGTACAGCAGTCATAAGCGCCACAAATAAAAGCAGTATGATATTGAGAGTAGTATCAGGCTTAATGGAACGCAGTAAAATAAATGCTGTCAGACCAAACAGGAGCCATCCGCCTAAAACACGTTCGTCATTTCTATTTGCCTGCAGACGCTGCGGTTTATAGATGATTTTAAAATACAGCCACCCTGCAGCAAATAAAATGTTCACCGCGGCAAATAAAGCAACAGGCCACTTTTTGCCGTCCGGCTGCAGATATTTGCAGCAGCTCAGTAGGGTAGCACCGTATGCCGCGGCAAAAGCCAGCCAAAATATTTTGTTTGTCGTTACGGGCGGCTTTTCAGCCTTTCCGGATTTTTTTAACATATTATATCTCCGTTAAGTTTTGAAAATGTTTATTTTTTTAAAAACACAGGGCAGAGGTTTGTGTGTCTGTTCGGTGCTTTTCTTAGCTGTTTTCTGTGCAGGGGTATTATCTGTGTACAGTTTGCCGGAGCGTAGGTGCGTTAAATTTGCGCAGAGTACAGTTTGCCGAAAGATTCAAGCAGTCTGTCCGTAAAGGAGCGCTTGCGCCATTCTTCGAGTGTTAGTTCGCGGCATTCTTTGAAATCTTCTTCAAACTGCTGTTCAAATATATTTGTTGTTGCATTGTCGTAAACAAATAATTGGTCTTCAAAATTGATTTCAAGCGAACGGACATCAAGGTTGCAGGTACCAACAGAACATATGTCATCATCGGCAACAAGTGTTTTTGCATGCATAAAACCTTTACGGTAAAGAAAAATTTTCACGCCGGCCGCAAGCAGTTCTTCAATATGGCTTCGTCCGCCCCAGTAAACTAGGAAATGGTCTCCTTTTTCCGGAATTATGATGCGCACGTCAACTCCGCTGAGGGCGGCTATGTGCAGCGCAGAGGTAATATGAGGCCCGGGTACTATGTACGGCGTTGTCATCCACAGTCTGCTTTTGGCACGTGAAATTGCACTCATAAAGCCCATTTCTATTGTATGCCATGGCGCAGAAACCCCGCTGGCTACTATCTGCATTGGGATTTCAGGCAGATTGTCAAAGTTTTCTTTATACACAACACCGTCTGATTTTATTACATCTTCCGGTTTTTCTTCTGTTCTGTCTTCCCAGTCGGCAAGGAAAATTTTGTGCAGTTCTTTTACAGCTTCTCCTTCAACACGAACGTGTGTATCACGCCAGAAGCCCATTTCGCTTTTGTGAATGTAGTTGTCGCTGAAGTTAAGACCGCCGGTAAACGCGATTTCGCCGTCAATGACACAGATTTTACGATGGTTTCTGAAGTTCATCTTTCTGCGGAACATAGGAAAGGATACCGGCATAAAGGATATACAGCGCACGCCTGCATCCCGCAGTTTCTGAACAAATGCTTTTGTAATTTTACGGCTGCCTATTGCATCATAAAGTACACGAACTTTTACACCACGCGCCGCTGCATCAAGCAAAGTTTTCTGCAGTTTACGTCCTGTACTGTCGTCTTTAATAATAAAAGACTGCAGATGTACAAAAGTTTTTGCGGCATTTATGGCACTGAACATATATTCAAATGTTTCTTCTCCGTTTATAAGCGGCTGTATGTTGTTGCGGCAGGTAAGCTCTGCGCCTGAAACTTCGCGCAGCATTTGTGCTGTCTGCACACATAAATCCTGTTTGTATTCTTCAGGTACAGGCACCATTTCACGCGGACGAAATTTATGGCGTCTTCGTATATTGTCAAAATCCGGACCTATAAGAAGGTAAAGTATCATTCCCAAAAAAGGAACCATAATAAGCACAAGTATCCAAAGCAGTGTTCTGTCAGGATTGCTGTTTTCAAGGAAAATAAGCGCCGCAATAACAGCTGTGTAAATTATAATAAAATATTTACTGTAGCTGCGCACCTTGGCAAGCGTCACAGAAATATAATTTGCAACTTCCGGCCGTAAAGATATTACATTTGCCGAATTGTAAATAATTTTATCGTTTATGAAATCTATAATCAGCGGTGCAGCACCTATAAGATAGGCCATCAGAATGGCCGCCAGGATGTATCGTGTCCGTTTCCACATAAGAGTATACTCCTTCCTCTTGTTGCAGATACTATTATACGGTAAAATATTGTTGAGCACAAAAAAAGTTGTACGGAGATGATGGTAATGAAAATCTCACGTTTAATTTCGATTTTACTGCTTATATGTCTCTTTTCCGGAATTACCGCAGGCACAGCGCACGCGGCATATCCGGACAAGCCTGCAACCACACAGGAGATGACTCAGCACAATGATGACTGGGGCTTTTATCACAAAGACGGTGTGGTTCTTGCTTTGTGCGGCGGTGGTACCAAAGGTCTTGCGCATATAGGCGTTTTTGAGGTTCTTGAACGCGAACATATTCCAATTGCAGGGATTGTAGGCACTTCCATGGGTTCAATTATCGGCAGCCTTTTTGCTACAGGATGGACGCCAAAAGAAGCCCGCGATGTTGTTTTGAAACTAAATCTTATGGAAATCATTTCAGGCCGTAAGGATAAATCTCTTGCTTTTGAAAGTACAAGTTATCAGCCCAAAAACAATGAACGTCTTTTTAATCTGAATATCACCGGCAATGGCGAGGTTCTTGGTAAAAAAGCCCTGTTAAGTTCAAAAGACCTGTATCAGATGCTGCAGGAGTTAACTTCGCGTGTTGCAGAAACAGATTTTGACAGGTTTCCGGTGCCTTTTGCGGCTGTAGCAACAGATTTGCAGTCGGGTGAATCTGTAGTTCTGCGCTCAGGAAACCTAGCTTCCGCGCTACGCGCTTCTATGTCTTTACCGGCAATATTTGAGCCGTGGGAAAGAGATGGGCGTATGCTTGTTGATGGTGGTCTCAAAGCCAATTTACCAGTGCTTATAGCAAAAAAAATATTCCCGGGACACCCTGTAATTGCCGTTAACCTGTCTCCGATGTCTATCGAAGGCAAAACCGGTAAACTGGATAATATGTTGGCCATTTCTGCACAATCGCTTGAAATCCTTATGCATGACCAGATTATTGAAAACTGCAATGCTGCCGACGCAGTGATACAAGTTGACTGTAAAGGCCTCGGCACCCTGGATGCAGATGGCTATGACGGCATAATGGACAGAGGTGTTAAGGCGGCAGAATCAAAAATAGACGAAATTAAAACTATAGTTGATAACTACCACAAATATATTCCCGCAAAAATGCATACAGGCCCGGAACAGACAAAACCGCTGATTGTCAAAGAACTTGCCATCAAAGGTGTTCCGGCAAACATTGCAAAAACCTTCCGCGAACGTTACAGGGAATGGATTGACCAGCCGCTTAATATGGCAAAAATTTCATCTGCCGTCAATGAACTGTCCGCACGCAGCGAAATTAAATCTGTCGAACCGCGAATAGATAATATCAGCAGAGATATGGTACGCGTAACACTTGATGTCAAGCAGCCGCCCAAGGTTGAACTCAGTCTTTCTGGTTACAGCTCAAATCTTAACAGCGACCGCTGGCTTTCTGTAGCAGCACTCGGGCACAATTTAATTATGGACGGTGACACGGCAGATCTTGAGTTACGCGGTGGTACTAACTGGGGTATTATGGGGCGTTACTTCACAGCTCTTACTAAAAACGACTGGCAGTTTGGTTTGTCTGCAGCACTTACACAGGAAGACAATTTCAACAACCGTTTTATGGAACACTATATTTTTGATAACGGTTCTGCTATCAATCTTTCCGAACCTGAAAAATATAAGCGTTTCAGTGGCAAGGCCATGATTTACAAGAACTTTAACCATGACAAAATCCGGCTTGGCTTAGGTTATGCTTTTGGACACACCGATTATAAAGCGCACGGAAAATTTACCGGCATTGAGGGTAGTTGGCAAATAGATGAAAAGGACAAAACTCTGCATGGCATCGCGGCATCTGTCGGCATAAACTCTCTTGACGACCCTGTGGTTCCCACAAAAGGCTTTGCTCTCATGAGCGACCTTTGGTTTCCGCACGGCGAAAGCATATTCTCGCGCACGGAGTTCATAGCAAAGCTGCCGCTTAAATCCAACTGGCTGGTTTCGCTCTCCGGCGGTCTTCACACAGCAGCATACAAAGTCAAATCAACAGACGTTCTGCCTCCGTATTACGCACAGCTCGGCTCAAGAAACGAGATGTGGACGCTTGCACACGATCCGCTTATCGGCGAACAGGCATACTGGGCAAAGTTTGCCGCCTCTAAAGTGCTGATGAAGTCTTGGTGGGGCGGCATAAACACAGAATTCTTTGTGGCCGGCGGCAGAACTTCGATGGGCTGGAACGAAACAATGTACACTGCCTGGGAAGCCGGTGTACAACTTGATATACCTACAAACTTCCTGCCTGGTTCTATTATTCTGGCTTATGGACAGAGCAGAGGCCATGATACTATATATAGAGACTACAGAGGGGGGGACAAAAATGAATTTGTCATCGGCTACTCGCTTGGAATACCGAAATGGTGGAAAGGTCCGCTGCCGTAGAAAGATAATGACAAATTACAAATTACCAAATTGGTCATTATTAAGAGCCGGCTTAATGCCGTGCTCTTTTTTTGTCCATATGCAGGTTACCGAAAGCACTCCGAGTATCGGTGAAAGCAGCCTGCCGGTGCGGCAGCAATTCCCGCTAAAAAGAAGAATGTCCGGACGTTTTTTCCCCGCTTTTTATAACTATAGGGTGAAAAATTCATATTATAAGCAATGTTGCCGCACCGATTGTAATTCCGACAAAATTCAGCGTTTCAAATACATTTCGTATCATACAAAATTCATTCATTTTGCAGTTTTCTTTTTTCAAGCCATTGTTCTGCTCTTTCTGCCAGATCACCTTGCAGTACAACCTTGTTTGCTTCAACGTGTGCACCGCAGCCAAGTGCTTTACGCATTTCTTTTGCCAAAACTTCAAGTCCTGATACCGTGTTTTGCGGGAAAACAACAAGAGTAACAACTTTGCCGCTGCGCCCGGCCGTCTGCCGTTGAAGACTGTAACGCTGAAGTTTTTCTTTGTGTACAGTATTTTCCCTTTTGGCGGTTTTGGCAGTAACCGTATTTTTAACATCTTTTTCTTCTGTTTTTTTACCTAATATCATACCCAGAGATAAACTAAAACTGTCATCGTTTATTGAAATCTCTCTCGGAAGTTCTTTTTGGGGGTTCTTCTTCATGACGCATAAAATCTCCCTTACATTTTCTGTGTAATTTGGTATGATTATAGCACGAGGAAGAAAATACGCTTGTATCAAGTGACCTTTTAGTCAAATTTGTACATACAGAGGTAATTTCAAATGGACGGACTGGAACTTTACAGACAAAATTTGCGTTCTTTTATAAAGATGGTCGGCGAATACGGCGATCTGTTTGAACTGCATTCCGGTACAATAGCCGCATTTTCAGGCACCCCTTATGCAGATGAAAACTGGGCTCTCTTTTCAACTGAAATTACCGCGGAAGATGTAGCAAATGTAAAAGAATTCTTTGACACCTATGAAGTACCCTTTATTGTGCCGCACAACCCTGGCACCGGCAGAGTATTCCTCAAGGTACTTGAAAACAGCGGCTGCACTATCCGGAAACATTTCACGGCAATGCAGGTTTATAATCCGCGCGAAAGAAAAATGAAACAGCTGCCTGCCCCTGTTCCTGCACATGGAGAAAGTTCCAAAGAGTTGGAAAAAGAAGACATGTACGGCGATGTTGTGGAAGTTGAAGGCGAACATATGTTTTTTGAGTGGTGTGAAGCAATGTGGCGCGGTTTTGCAGCAGAAGGCGTTCTTACGCAAGGGTATTATGAATTTCTGCAGTATCTGTTCCACCGTCCAGAAAACAGTTTTTACGCACTTACAATCGGTGTTGAAATTATAGGCACAGCAATGCTCCATAAGACAATGGCCGGGTATGGTCTTTATTATTTCTCGGTTGTTCCGGAACAGCGCGCTCAAGGCAATGCAAAACGTCTGCTTGAAGGTATAATCAAACATACGGACTGCGCAAAAATGCAGAAACTCGTACTGCTCGCTACAGAAGAGGGCAGAGGTTTCTACGAAGCATGCGGCTTTGAAATCATAAACGAAATTCCTGTTCGTATGTTTGAAGAAAGAGAGACACAGGAAGAATAATGAACCTTGAAAAAATATGGCGTGATGCCGCAATGAAATATCCTGTATGTATACTAAACGGAGTAACAAAAAGCGATGTTATCTTTGAAATATCCGAAGGGGCAAACACTCTTGAAAAACTGAAAGAAAAATTGCCGCTTTGCAAAAACAATGAGTGCGCATCACATTCGCCGTCTGGCAGAGGATGTTTAGAAAATGCAGAAGTATTACTTAAAATATATGCTCCTGTATGGAAAATGATGAATGAAAACAAATGCCATTGCCATAAAAAATAAAACTCCGGTTTTTTCCCGGAGTTTTTTCTTTCATTTGTAAGCATGTAAGTTATTTTATGGTAACTTTCTTCATTACTACGTTTTCGAGCGGTCTATCCTGTGCGTCTGTTGCAACATGTCCGATTTTTTCCACTATGTCCATGCCTTTTACAACATGCCCGAAAACAGCATGTTTGCCGTCAAGCCACGGACATGGAACAAGTGTAATGAAGAACTGGCAGCTGCCCGTGTCAGGACCTGCATTTGCCATGGAAAGTATGCCTTTCGTGTCGTGCTTGAGATCTTTTCCAAATTCATCGGGAATTGTATAGCCAGCATCTCCCATACCTATGCCTGTAGGGTCTCCGCCTTGTATCATAAAATTATCAATTACACGATGGAAGCTTAGTCCGTTATAGAAGTTTCTGTTTGCAAGGTCCGTAAAGTTTTTGACTGTTTTAGGGGCGCGGTCTTTGTAGAGCTCAATTTCAAAACTGCCGAGATTTGTTTCAAAAACTGCTATTGGTCTCTCTGCTGCTTTTACTTTTGACGTTGTAATGTAAAATATACCGCAGGCGATGATAACCGTAATACAAATTGCATATAATATTTTCATTTTATGTCTCCGTTTTTTCGGCAATGCCGGATTTTTTGTTTTTTTAGATTGTCTTTTATATTGTTCCTTTTTGTTTTATCGTCGTGTGTTATTTTACTCTCCGAACTGTTTAAGAAAAATATCCATTGAGGATACACTAGGTTTTTCTTTTGTTTCTTCCGGTGTTTGTCCGGTGTTCGCAATACGTTTCGCACGACGGTTCTTTTTGTATTCCGCATATGTTGTGCTTTTGCGTGCTGCTCGTGTTTTGTACTCTTCGTCAATTTTGTCCATTTCTGCCATCCACATAGAAGCTGCAGCATCACTCGGCATTTTCCAATCTTCGCGCGGTGACAGACTAACACTTCCGGTTTTTACACCGTCCGGCTGACAGCTGCGTTTAAACTGCTGTGTGAAGAAACGGCACAGAAAAGTGCGGAGCCATTTGAGGATTTCTGCTTCCGGGTAATCATTTTCAAAGGCATATTTTGCAAGTCTCGCGATTTTTGCCGGTGAAAAACCGTAGCGCACAAACCAATATAGGAAGAAATCGTGCAACTCGTAGGGACCCACAAGACCTTCAGTTTTCTGCTCTTTGCCTTTTTTTGCAGGTAGCAGCTCGGGGCTTACCGGCGTACAGAGTATATCTTTAAGAACAGCACAAAGTTCTTCGTTTCCTGTCTGTTCGGCTTCATATTCGACAAGCGCTCTGACAAGTGTTTTGGGAATACCTGCGTTAAGTGAATACATTGACATATGGTCACCGTTATAGGTTGTCCATCCAAGCGCAAGTTCTGACAGATCTCCGGTGCCTATTACCAGCCCGTTTTCCATGTTTGCCGCATCCATGAGTAATTGAGTGCGTTCACGTGCCTGAGAGTTTTCGTAGACAGCATCATGTGTTCTTTCATTGTGCCCGAGGTCACGGAAATGCTGTCGCACGGATTTTTTAATGTCAACTTCGCGAAACTCGGTTTCCAAAATTTCACATAGCTTTTGCGCGTTATTCTTTGTCCTGTTGCTTGTACCAAAGCAGGGCATGGTATATGCAAGTATGTCTCTGTGCGGACGTCCAAGCAGATCAATTGCACGAACACAGGCAAGAAGTGCAAGCGTGGAGTCCACACCTCCGGAGATTCCTATAATAAGGCGTTCTGCACCGGTGTGTTTTATGCGTTTTTTAAGTGCGTGTGCCTGGATTTGCAGTATTTCCTCCGCGCGCTGCCGGCGAACAGCTCTTTTTTCCGGAACAAAGGGCTGTTGAAGTATCGGTCTTTCCAGGCGTGTTTCGCGGAGGAGAAAATCAAAAGGGACTATATCAAAGCCTCCTAAATCGGGTTTGGGGTAATTGATCTGTTTTCGACGCTCTGCGTTTAATTTCTGCAAGTCAATAACAGTTGAGCAGTAGCCGTTGCCGAATGGTTTTGCGTTTGCAAGAATTTGTCCGTTTTCAACAATAAAGTTTTCGCCTCCATATACATAGTCAGAGGTTGACTCTTCTTCTCCAGCATTTGCAAAAAGAAGTCCTGTGATAAGTCTTGACGACTGTGCACTTACTGCTGTACGACGGTATTCAGAGCGTTCTGCAAGCTCGTGGTCAGCTATGCTACTGACTATAATGTTTGCCCCTGCGGTTGCAAGTTTTTCGGCAGGAGCAAATGGGAGGAACAGGTCATCTCCTATTTCACAGCCGAAGGTAAATGCCGTTAGTGCATTACATTTGAAGAGAAGGTTTGCACCGAACGGAACTTCCGTTGCGCCTATGATTGTTGTACTATTCTTGTCAGGCGCAGGTACAAACCATCGCCCGAAAGGTCCTGATATAAAAGTTTTGGGTACAATTCCCAATATTTTTCCTTCATATATTACAGCGACACTGTCATAAAGTTGTCCGCCGTGCTCAAACGGAAGACCTATAACCGCTGCCACCGGCCACAGACATGTTTCAGCAAGACTAAGCAGGGTTCTTTTTGCTGTCTGCTGAAGTTTTGTCTGGAAGAAAAGATCCTGGCAACTACAACCTGTTATCGCAAGTTCAGGCAATGCAAGAAGCGACACGCCGGCTTCAGCCGCTGCTTTTATTGTTTCATGCAGTACTTTTGCGTTGTATTCACAATCTGCTACTTTAAGACGTGGTGCTACCGCAGCAACTTTTATTAGACCATCATGCATAAAACCAGCTCCTTTCGGATATAACTTCATCTCCTGTATAGTATTATTTTACCATTATATATTTTTCTTTGCATCACTTTGTAAATCCCGAAATGTTTGACTTTTATTTTTTTCCAATATGTCGTTTTTTTGTACCCTTCTGTCTTTTTAGCAGTTTTTAGGTTGATTTAATTTTATTTTTTGTGTTTATAAATATTGATTTTTACTGACTTTTGTTTTTAACACTTTCTTTTTATCGGTTTTTTATACTCTTTTTTAATTCTGTTTTTTCTGTTTTTATTGCCGAAAACACGCTTCTTAGCGGTATAATTTTATTGAAATTATATCTCTGTAGTTGGGAGTGTATTGTTGTGGCCAAAATACCGGCATATATTTTCAGAGAATATGATATCCGCGGTCTCGCAGAGGAGGAATTAACATCCGAGAATGTAGAACTTATTGCTCTTGCTTATGGTACATGGCTCGTTCGCAATGGTGTTTCAAAAGCAACTCTCGGTGGTGATGTGCGTCTTTCTACAAACCGCATTAAAGCTGCCCTCGCAAATGGACTTCTTTCCGCAGGCGTGGATGTCATAGATTTGGGAATTACTTCAACCCCAGCTTTCTATTGGAGTTTTTTTCGCTGCAACGCAGACGGAGGTATCCAAGTTACCGGCAGTCACAACCCAAAGGAGTTTAACGGTTTAAAGGTTGCTTTCAAAAAAACAACACTTTGGGGCGATGAAATTCAAAATATTTACAGAATGATTGAAGCTGGCGATATTGTTATTGCTGACAAGCCTGGAACCTTCTCAACTCTTAACATTACAGAAGAATACATTGACATGCTTGTCTCGAAGATTAAACTCGGCGGCAGAAAACTGAAAGTTGTCTGTGATTACGGCAACGGAACCGGCGGTTTGTATGGTCCTGCTGTTTTCAGAAAAATCGGCTGTGAGGTCATTAATCTATTCAGTGAACCCAATGGAAATTTCCCCAACCACCATCCTGATCCTACAAAACGTACTAATTTGATTTCGCTCATAGAAACTGTAAAAAAAGAGCATGCTGACGTGGGCTTTGGTTATGACGGTGACTCAGACAGACTTGGTGTAGTTGACAACAAGGGCAATATGATTGTCGGTGACAGGCTTATGGCTCTCTACTGGCGGGAAATTCTTGCGAAAAATCCGGGAGCTGTTGCAATTTGTGAGGTCAAAAGTTCTATGGCTCTGCCGGAAGATGTTGAACAGCATGGCGGTAAACCGATCTGGTGGTGTGCAGGACATTCTCTGATAAAAGCAAAAATGGCGGAGGAGAATACTCTTTTCTCAGGTGAAGTTTCGGGGCATATGTTCTTTGCTGATGAATATTTCGGTTTTGACGATGCTTTTTATGCTGCGGAACGTCTTTGCAGGATTCTCTCAAATTCAGACCGAAAACTCTCAGATATAATGGAAGAAATCCCACAATATCCGTCAACAGCAGAAACACGCTACAATTGCCCAGAGGACAAAAAACGCAGTGTTGTCGAACGTGTGAAAGAACAAGCTTTGTCGGAAAAACTAAATGTAATCACCGTTGACGGAGTACGGATTATTTACGAAAACGGATGGGGGCTTGTACGCATTTCCAACACACAGCCGGTGCTTGTTGCACGGTGTGAAGGTAGAACAAAAGAGGCTCTTGCTGACATCTGCGAGGACATGAAACACAGACTGCGCGCCGCAGGAAGCCCTGAATTTGAGTGGGAGTATTAAGACAAGAAAGTAATATACAGCTGCGCTTACGATACTGCAGATTTCGTCTGCCAGGCAAAAATGAGCGTACAGCAAACTAAATTCTTGTTTCCTATTTAGTTCTCATGTGGCTAATAACCAACAACCCTGCATGCCGAACGAAGCGGCTGGGATGACAATATGAGCGTCAATAAGTTACTTTATTTTACAGGGAGGTTTAAATATGGAGTACACAAAAACTGTTGAGTGTATGTGCCCAGTGGCAAAAGGCCCTAAACATGGACCTGCGCCAATTCCTGAAGAGGGTAAATGGGTGGAAGCAAAGGAAATTAAGGATATCTCAGGTTTTACTCATGGAGTCGGCCGCTGTGCGCCTCAGCAGGGTGCATGCAAACTGACTCTCAATATCAAAGACGGCATTATTCAGGAAGCACTAGTCGAAGTTCTCGGCTGCTCAGGGATGACACACTCAGCCGCTATGGCAGCTGAAATTCTTCCTGGCAAAACATTGCTTGAGGCACTCAACACAGACCTTGTCTGCGATGCTATCAACACGGCAATGCGCGAACTATTCCTTCAGATTGCTTACGGACGTTCACAATCAGCCTTTTCAGAAGGCGGTCTTACAGTAGGTGCAGGTCTCGAAGATCTTGGCAAAGGACTTCGCTCTCAGGTTGGCACAATGTACGGCACAAACGCAAAAGGGGTCCGTTATTTTGAGATGGCAGAAGGCTACATCACACGCCTTGCTCTCGACAGTAATAGTGAAGTTATTGGCTATGAATATATTTCTCTCGGTAAAATGATGGAAGCAATCAGAAACGGCATCGACCCGCGGGATGCATATCAGCAGAATATCGGCACTTACGGTCGTTTTGCCGAAGCTGTCAAATACATTGATCCGCGCAAGGAATAGGAGGCGTTTTTCATGGTAACGTTTGAAGGCTACGAACGCAGAATTAAACAGATTGAACCTTTCCTCGAAGCAGATGGCATAGGCAGTCTCGAAGAAGCGCGCGACCTTTGTCTCTCAAAGGGTGTAGATGTCGAATCAATCGTCCGAGGCGTACAAAGAATAGCTTTTGAAAACGCTGTCTGGGCATATACAATAGGCGCGGCGCACGCAATTAAAGCCGAGGTGAAATCAGCGGCAGAAGCAGCACAGAAAATCGGCGAAGGTCTTCAGGCTTTCTGTGTTCCCGGATCTGTTGCTGACAGGCGCAAAGTAGGTCTCGGTCACGGAAATCTTGCCGCGATGCTTTTGACAGAAGAAACAAAATGTTTCTGTTTTCTCGCAGGGCATGAATCTTTTGCGGCTGCGGAAGGCGCAATTGGTATCGCGCGTTCTGCTGACAAAGTCCGCAAAGAACCGCTTCGCGTTATTCTTAACGGTCTAGGCAAAGACGCAGCGTACATTATTTCAAGAATCAACGGCTTTACCTATGTTGAAACAAAATATGATTATTTCACAGGAGAACTCACAATTACAAAAGAGATTAAATTCTCTGACGGCGAACGCTCAAAAATTCGTTGCTACGGTGCGGATGACGTCAGCGAAGGTGTTGCAATTATGGCACATGAAGGCGTTGACGTCTCAATCATTGGCAACTCATCCAACCCAACACGTTTCCAGCATCCTGTTGCGGGTACATACAAGAAATGGGCAATAGAAAATGGCAGAAAATACTTCTCTGTCGCATCCGGCGGCGGCACAGGACGCACACTTCATCCAGATAATATGGCTGCAGGTCCTGCAAGTTACGGCATGACAGACACAATGGGAAGAATGCACAGTGATGCGCAGTTTGCAGGTTCTTCTTCTGTTCCGGCACATGTTGAAATGATGGGGCTTATAGGAATGGGCAATAACCCTATGGTCGGCGCTTCCGTAGCAGTAGCAGTAGCAGTTTCAGAAGCTCTTAAATAAGTATTAAAGCAACAAAAGCAGACAGTTATAACTGTCCGCTTTTGTTAATTTGTATATAAC
Organism: Synergistaceae bacterium; assembly: GCA_045642025.1. GTDB lineage: Bacteria > Synergistota > Synergistia > Synergistales > Synergistaceae > Equadaptatus. The sequence goes on along the minus strand of JAZUIB010000055.1, from coordinate 25,226 downwards.
ACACAGGTTCTTTGTTTCTTGTAACTCTATTCCTCTGTTTTTATCTCTTCATAAAACTGTCCCATAAGTTTTTTCCAGTCCACACCTTCATCAAGCAGATTTGCGCAAGTTTCGTTTGGGTAAAACCACTTTCTGCCGAGTCCTATGACAACCTGCCACCAGTCATGAACATCTGGAACAAGCATTTTTCCTTCTGGTCCGATGCGGCGCAGCTCGCTGTACAGAAGTGCAACCATTTGGCTTTCATCAAGGGCGGCTGTTGTTTTGGCATAAAATTCCATTTTGTAAAAATATGAAACTCCAGCAAGCTGATAAATCATTTCTGTCCATTTTTCAGGTATCCTTGTTGTGTGTGCAAGAACTATGTGATTTTTGCTGCCTGCGGTTTTGTGATTAAGGACAAAAAGAATTTTGTCCGGATCAATGTGCTTAAGTTCATCAAACTTGCCTATTAATTGTTCGGCAAGCGGTTTTATGCGCTTATTGACTATTTCATAATCAAACTCCGCTCCGCTGTTTTGTTTGTCTTCCATGTTATAGACTTTTTCTTCTTGCATGCCTATACCTCCGTGTTAAATGCACAGTGTTTGAAATAAAAAGGCTTTGCTTTTGCAAAGCCTTTAATATGCTGTATTCCGTATGTCTGAAATTAATCTATTTTAGGTGCTGTTTTCTTTCTTCTTATAAACGACGGTAAATCGTACTTATTGTTTCCGGAGAACATGCCACTCTGTTCTTTTTCCTGTGTTTTTGTTCTAAGCCACGCTGGGATGAAGGTCTCCTGTGTTTCTGTGTTAATCTGGCGTTTGGGTGTGTTTATCTGGACATAAGACAATTCTGTATCTGCCTGTTGTACTGGTTGAACATATGTCCCTTGTGTTTTTTGCGGAGCAACCATCTGTGTGTGTGTGTTAGTGTCAATTGTTTCTTCTGGAAGCACCTGTGGCTGTATTTTTCTCATTGGGAAGAGCAGTTGTGCTTCAGGCTGTTGTACAGGCTGTTCAGACTCATGTTCTTGTTTCCTAAACATTGTCATTGTGCGGCGTTCTGCCATACCTGTTGCAATAATCGTAATTTTTACTTTTTCGCCAAGTTCTGAATCCTCAGCTGTACCCCATACAAATGCCGTATCCTCTCCTATACATTCCTCCAGAGCTTCTGCTGCTGCTTGAAGTTCAAACAATGTAAGGGTTCCTGCGCTTGTAATATTCATAAGAACGCCTTTTGCTTCAGACGGATGGATTTCCATAAGCGGACTTTCCATTGCCTGTTTCAGTGCATCCGCAATACGGTTTTCTCCGACTGCACAACCAGTGCCCATAACAGCAACTCCCGATTTCTGCATAACAGCTTTTACGTCTGCAAAATCCATATTTACCATACCTGGTTTTGTGATAAGTTCTGTTACACCGAGCACAGCCTGACGAAGAACTTCGTCTGCCATCGCAAATGCTTCTGGAATTGCTGTCTGTGGATCGCAGTTTTCAAGAAGTTTTTCATTCGGAATTACAATAAGTGCATCTACAACAGGCTTAAGGCGCTCTATACCTTCTTCAGCTATACGCATTTTCCTGATACCTTCAAAGGCAAAGGGTTTTGTAACAACCGCAACAGTAAGAATACCGAGGTTACGTGCTGCTTCTGCTATAACAGGAATCGCGCCTGTGCCTGTACCTCCGCCCATACCTGCAGTAAGGTAAACCATATCGGCACCCTGCATAAATTTCATTATCTCTGGGAGAGATTCTCGTGCGCCTTCTTCGCCTCTCTGCGGCACACAACCTGCGCCAATTCCCCTGTTGCCAAGAATAATCTTGTTGTTGCTGCTCGATTTTTCAAGATTGCGGACATCAGTCTCCAAAGCAAGGAAACCTACATTTTCCGTACCTGTTGAAATTATATGATTCAGAGCATTGCTACCTCCGCCGCCTATTCCAATTATTTTAATCTTATTATCAAGACAAGGTACTGGAGAAACTTCTACAAACGTTGGAGTTACAGGCTGCACATGTGTAGTAGTGGGGTATTTTTTATCTTCGGAGAAATAAAGTTCTGCTGGTAATCCCATTGTTACATCCCCCAATCAGTAAATTTTCCATCTGACGATAATTATAACATTTCATTGACTGTTTGCGGTGTTTATCTTTCTTTTTTTTATATAATATGTAAAAATTTTCCGCGTTATAAAAGAGAAACAGAATTCTATTGTGTTTTTTTTGGTTAATAAAGGTTTATTTTTATTTACTCTTTTATGTTTGGTGTTATCTTTGTTTTATTCTGTGGTTTGTGTGCATTTTATCCGCATAACAACTGCATTTATAAGCCATACATAAAAATTTCACAATTTCCACAACTTTTCACTAGGGTTTATTTAAATTTATGTTTTTTTGTGGATAATATATTTTTTATATCTTCTCTTAACCCTTATCTTTACATACTTTCTTTGTTTTTTACACTTTATCACCAAAAGTTATTCACTTTTTGTGTATAACTTTGTTGTTTTGTGTAGGATCTTCTTTGTTTTTAGTGCTTTTTTGTTTATTTTTTCTGTTTTCTGTTTTTTTTAAATGGTGTTGGCAAAGTGACCAATTCAAAATTTCTGTTTTGGATAACAAAAAAGAAGCTTGATAGCTTCCTGTTTGTTATCCGCTTTATTTACTCTTTGTTTTTTTCTCAACAAGGGCTTTTACTCTTGCTACAGCCTCTGTAATTTCTTCTCCTGCTCCAAAATCAACAAGCAACTCTTTTTGTTTTGCAATCTGCTCTTCTGTAAGTGTCAGAGGAGCATAGCGTTCAAAAGCTCTGTTCGCTGCTTTTGCTGTAGATGGTCTTTGTACCCTGCCTGATATAAATTCTATCTTTTTGACTTTTATTCCCAAGAAATGTTCAACCTGTTTGCGTATGGCGGTTTCTTTAAATCTAAGACTTGTAAGCAATGTTGGATTTTTGACACTTACAGTAAGAATAAGGCTGTTATCTTCAAATCCACAGCCGCTTGGTGCTGTTTCTCGCCCTATTGCTTCTGTTTTCCCGTTAAACAGTGTTGTCCACGCTTTTTCAAGCTTTGTAAGTTTTTTACATATTTCAAGTATTCCTGATGTTTCTAATGGAATACATTTTTGCCATTCTGTTGGTGCTTTTATTTTTTCCGGCATTATTTTTTTTCTTTCATTCTTCTCTGTGCTTCAATAGCAACCCAGAGAAGTTGGATATCTGCTGGTGTTACGCCAGATATTCTTGACGCTTGTCCAAGTGTTGCGGGCTGTATGGTTTCAATTTTCTGCCTACTTTCTGCCGAAAGTCCTGTAACTGCAGACAGATTAAAGTTTGACGGAAAATGTAATTTTTCCATGCCGGCAAATTTTTCAACTTGTCTAAGTTGGCGGTCTATATATCCTTCATATTTACTCCTGACCGCTATTTTTGCGCCTATCTCTTTGTCAACTCGGCTTCCACTGAGCTTTGATATTATCTCCCATGAAACATTCGGTTGTCTTAACAGATTAAGCGCCGTTATCCCTTCAAAAATCGCTGCTGCTCCTTCTTTTTTCAGCATCTCATTCACTGTGTCTGATGAACGAATCTTATAGTGTTTAAGGCGTTCTATTTCCTGTTCAAGAATACTGCGGCGTTTTTGTAGAATATTCCATTTTTCGTCAGACAGTAGACCTATATTATGACCTGTTTCAGACAATCTTTCATCTGCGTTGTCAAAACGGAGAAGGAGTCTGTATTCACATCTGCTTGTGAGCATTCTATAAGGCTCTTCGGTGCCTTTTGTTACGAGGTCGTCAATAAGAACAGCGAAATATGCCTTATCACGTCCAAGTACAAGCGGCTCTTCGCCGCGGAGAATAAGGGCTGCGTTTATTCCTGCAATAAGTCCTTGAACTCCTGCTTCTTCGTAGCCAGATGTTCCATTGATCTGACCTGCGGTAAACAGCCTTTTTATTTTTTTTGATTCGAGCCACGGATACATCTGAAGCGGATTTAAATAATCATATTCAATTGCGTAGCCGGGCTTAAGGATGTGCGCCCGTTCACATCCTTTTATCGTGGCAACTGCTTCAAATTGCGCTTCTAGGCACATTGAAGTTGAAAAATTCTGCATATATACTTCAAAGTTTGCCGGAGAAACCGGCTCAAGAAAAATCGGGTGTGTTTCTTTCTCGGGAAATTTTATTAATTTATCGTCTATTGATGGACAGTAGCGCGGTCCTTTCCTGCCAGAAAGCTCCCCGTTAACCAAAGGCGATTGGTTTATATGTTTTCTTATAACTTCATGTGTTTGTGTGTTTGTTCTTGTAAGTCCACAAAACATTCCGCTGTATTTTTTTTTCTCTCCGAAATAAGAAAAAGCCTCCGGTTCTTCTAGGCTTTCTTGTTTTTCAAGAATGTCCCAGTTTATTGTATCTATTTTTAGACGTGGAGGAGTATCTGTGCGAAAACGACCTATATCAAGGCCTGTAGACCGAAGGCTTCTGGAAAGTGTTGTACCTGCAACCATTCCTAAAGGACCTGATTTATGATTTGTAAGACCTATGTGAATTTTTGAACCAAGAGATGTTCCTGTACAAAGAATTATTGCTCGGGCATAAAATATTTGACCTGTTTTTATTTTTACTCCTGCTGCTTCTCCGTTTTTTATCACAAGTTCTGTTACCTGAGCCTGATGAACTTCAATATTTGGACAGGAGTATAGTGTGTTTATATAAAACTGCGTGTATTTTCTTGGGTCACACTGTGCACGAAGGCTACGGACTGCTGGTCCTTTGGATGTATTAAGCCAACGCAAATGCCTTGTGGAAAAATCTGCTGCTTCTGCCATAACGCCACCTATGGCATCAATTTCGCGCACTATATGCCCTTTTGCCGGTCCTCCGATACTTGGATTGCACGGCATCATAGCCGTTGAATCAAGATACAGATTAAGCATAAGTGTTTTTGCGCCTAATTTTGCTGCTGCTATCGCTGCTTCGCAACCTGCGTGTCCTCCGCCAACAACAATTATGTCGTATTTTTCATCACTTATCTTCATTTTTTTACCCTTTTATTAATTCAATGTGTCCTTTTTCGACTTTATAAATACTTCCCGCAAAATATTCTGCAAATGGCTCGGCTGTTGCTGCGAAAACCTGTGCTTTTCTTTCTTGTAGCGTTCCGAATAAAATTTCTCTTCCTTCTGCGTCTAATTCTGCTGTGACTTCATCAAGAAGAAGTGTTGGTACATTTCCTGTTTTTCTGAGAATTCCGTCTCCTGTAGAGAGCATTAAGGCAATTGCAAGCCTGCGTCTATATCCTCTACTTAATATTTCTGCGGCATTTTTTTGTTTGTTTTTTATTAAAATATCATCTCTATGAGGACCAACTAAGGGAACTTTGCAAATTTTTTCTTTTTCCTCTGCTTTTAAAAGCGCATTTTCAAAATCTTCCTGTTCTTCTTCAAAACAATTTCCCCCTCCCCGAGAAAAGAAAAGTTCTGTTTCTTTGGGAACTAAATTTTCTAATTTTTCCATTTCTAAAGACAATAAACCAACAGCCTCTCTTCTCATTCTCCATATCCAAGCAGCTAAAGGAGACAAAACCCTGTTTATTATCTGTGTTTTTTCACCTTTTTTTAATAGTGCTGCCTTTTGTTTCAAAGCTCTGTTATACTCGTATAGTTTGAGAGAATAAGATGGAATAATCTGTGCAAGAAGCATATTAAGCAGTCTGCGCCGCCTTGAAGGATTTCCTTCAACAAGTTGTATATCGTTTGGAAGGAAACATAGAACAGGCATTTTAAAACGTAGTTCTGTCGCAGAAAAATTTTTGTCGTTATACCTTATTGAAAATCTGTTTTCTGCTCTTACTTGAATAATGTCTCCAAATTCATTGTCTTTTTGTCCAGTAAACAAAACTTCGCTTTTTCCACTTTCTCTGGTGGCAAGTTCTTGTATTCGTGTTCTTCCTTCTAAAGGACCCCAGCCAGAAAGAATGTTTAATCCTTCAAGAATATTTGTTTTTCCAGAACCATTTTGTCCGGTGAGTAAGTTTAACCCGCCGGACATTTTTATTTCTTGTGTTTTTATATTTCTGAAATTCTGAAATTTTACTCTTTTAAAACCCATCTGTTTTTTTAATCTTTTTCTTCCTCTTCATCCTCTTCTCGGATGCTGATTGGAGCAATTAAGCATACAAAACTGTCTTCTCCAACTCTTTTAATTGTGAGATGTCCTTGATTTCCATTGAAAGAAAGACTTACTTCTTGATCTCTTAAGACTTTAAGAGCCTCCATGAAAAATTTTGTATTAACGCCGAATTTCAGTTCCTCTCCTGTTACTTTTGCTGAAATTTCTTCTTTTGCCTGACCGAAATCTGGAGCCTTTCCTTTCATAAGGAAACTTTCTCCTTCTACAATATCCAAAACAACCATTCTATTATGATCTCTTACAACAATATCAATTCTTTCAAGGGCAGAAATAAGAACAGCTCTATCTGTTATTATATTTGTTGTTCTTGTTTTAGGTAAAATTCTCTCGTACGGTGGAAAATGAGAGTCTACTCTTCTTACGGTAAACTCAATTCCGTTGGCAACAAAGAAAAATTGTGCTGCATCAAAAAGAATTTTAATCTCTTCTTCTGGTGTAAAGAAAGTAAGAATTCTTTGAATCTCTTTTACTCCTTTCATAGGAAGCAGGAAATTTCCTTCCTCCTCACCAGGAGAAACAACAGTGCTTGAAAGGGCAAGACGCCGTGTGTCTGTTGAAACAACACAGAGTACACTATCTTTTATACAAAGATTTGCGGATGAAAGATAAAGAGGAAAATCTTCTGTTGTTGAAGCAGCAATTGTTCCTTCCTCAAGAACTTTAGATAAATCCTTTGCGGAAATTTTACAAAAAAGCTTTGCGGAAGCAGAAGAAGGAAGTTCAGGAAATTCTTTTACCGGGAAAGTAGAAAAATTATAACGGCTCTTTCCTGCTTTCAAAATAGCTTTGCCTTCAGAAACAGACACAGAAAACTCATCACCGGGAGACTTTTTAAAAAGCTCTGACACCATCTTAACCGGAAAAACAGCGATTCCTGGCTCTTCTACAGAAACACCTAATGCTTCACAGCAAACAGAAGTTCTCACATCTGTTGCCTGAAGAAAAACACCTGTTTCATCTGCTTTTATAAGAACAGAAGAAAGAACCCCCATAGCGTTTACACCAGCAGCGCTTCTTTCTGCAACAGCCCAACTTTGAATAAATTGTTTTTTGTTGATGGAAAGTTTCATTTTTATTCCTCCTGTTTTTTATATAAATAATAAAAAAAATAGTAGAAGGAGTAGAGTGTGTGAATTTGTGGAAAGGAAACGAAAAACAAGTGCCACACCCAAATAACTCCTGTTGAATATTTTATATTTAAAATGGAAAGATATCCACAAAATTAACAAAAAAAAAATAAAAAAAACAAACCAAAAAGAAAAAAAAACGAAAAATCACAACTTCTTTACAACATTTTCCACAATCATTTTTACACGACTGTCGTCTTTAAGTAAGTCTTCAACCTTGTTACAGGCATAAAGAACAGTTGTGTGATCTTTTTTATTAAAACTTAAACCAATTTGCTGAAGGCTCTCTTCTGTCTTGTTGCGCACTATAAACATAGCAATTTGGCGTGCAAGAGAAAGTTCAGCAGTACGTTTTCTAGAAAGTAAATCTTCTATAGAAATACCGAAAGCATCAGCAGTAAGCTGCTGAATTTGGTTAATCGTTGCCGGACCGTGAGTGTTTTTACGGAGAAGATCTTTTAACCAACTGCTTGCATTCTCAAGAGTAATTGGTTCCATATTAATTTCAGAAATAGAATATACTCTATTTAAGGCACCTTCAAGTTCTCTTATATTGCTCGGAATATTTTCCGCAATAAAACAAATTACATTTTCCGGAATTTCTATCCCTTTTCTCTCTGCTTTGTTCTGCAGAATAGAAACACGGGTTTCAAAATCAGGAGTTTGTATATCCGTTACAAGGCCTGAAGAGAAACGACTGACAAGTCTATCTTCCAAACCCGTTTCCTTCGGTGGTCTATCAGAACTTAAAACAATTTGCTTTCTTGCTATATGCAAAGAGTTAAAAGTATTGAAAAACTCTTCCTGTGTTGATTCTTTTCCGCTTATAAACTGAATATCGTCAATCATAAGGATGTCGAGTTCACGGTAACGCTGTCTGAATTTTTCTGTGCTGTTTGTGCGGATAGAGTGAATAAGATCATTTGTAAAAGTATCTGCGCTTACATAAAGAACCTTTTTTGAAGGATCTCTTTCCAAAACAAAATGACCAATTGCCTGCATAAGATGTGTTTTTCCGAGACCAACCTTCCCCCAAATAAAAAGAGGGTTATATGCAATTCCTGGTTGCTCCGCAACGGCGAGGCAGGCAGCATGCGGAAGCCTGTTGGACTTTCCTACAATAAAAGAATCAAAAATATAATCTCTGTTCAGTCCAGTTCCGTCAAGATATGAATAGCCCACAGGAGCAGCAACAGACTGCTTATAATGAACAGGCTCTTTTTTATCTGTTTTATCAGAAGCGAGAACGAGAACAATGTCATTTCCGAAACCGGTATCAATAAAAAGACGGCGCATCTCTTCAAGGTACCTTCCGGTAATGGCCTCATAACAAAACATAGTACGGACCTCCAGAACAAGAACACCATCTTCAAGAGAAACAGGTTCACAAGAATCCAAATAAGTTTTTACTGCATTATCAACGGAGATTTTATGCACACAGTAAGTTTTAAATTCTCTCCATACAATATCAAGCTGTGAGCTCATAGAAAATCACCACACCCAAAAATTTTCCACAGCCAAATAATAACACAGAAAGAAAAGAAAAAAAAAACAGAAAAAAAAAAACAAAGATATACACAAATCCACAAAACCAAAAGTGGAAAAGTAGAAAAAACAAAAAACAAGAAAAAAATACTGCCCAAAAAAAAGTAAACAAAAAACAAAAAACAAAAAAAATAAAAGAAAACAGAAAAGAGCTGAAAAAAATTGGTTGTGAATAACAATGTGATAAAAGTGTTCAAAAAAAGAAACCACAAAAAAGAACGAAAAACCACAAAAAAGATTTCCACAAAAAAAGCCCGTAAAAAAAAACAAAAACAAAAAAAGTAAAAGAGTTATCCACTTTTTTGTGGATAACTTCTGTGATAAAAAAAGCGAAAACAAAAAGGTTTCTTACAACAGACAAAGAGAAGAAAAAAAGGAAGAAAAAGAGAAAATCCGCAAAAAGTAATAGTTTTCCCTCAGCTGATATTTTCTATCTGTCCAGAAACCAACTCCCACTGTGTGTATTTTTCAGAAAGCTGCCGCTCGTAATTTTTTAACTCAATCATTGTTTGCGAAACAAAAGTTGAATTTTTAAGAAACTCTGGGTCACACAGTTTTTTTGAAAGTTCTGATTTTTTTTCCTCACAAACAAAAATTTCCTTTTCTATTTTTTCCTGCTCATCAAGGAATTTCTTTCTTTCTTTAAATAATCTGTTTCTTTCCTCTGCTTCTGCGCGCTTCTTTTCTTTTGTTTTTACTGGTGCTGTAATATCATCTCTCTTGTTTGTTTCAACCATTGCTTTAGTCCGGCGTTCTATGAAGTAAGAATAGTTTCCTTTATAGTCATAAAGCATACCGTCTCGGATTTCAAACACGCGGGAAACAAGATTATCAAGGAAAGCGCGGTCGTGGGAAACAATGAGAATTGTTCCGCCATATGAAAGCAGAGCTTTCTGAAAAAGTTCTTTGGTACTGTGATCCAGATGGTTTGTGGGTTCATCTAGAATCAGTAAGTTTGATGAGGACAAAAGCATTTTAAGAAGTCCAAGCCGCGATTTTTCTCCTCCAGAGAGCACGGAAATCTTCTTATATATATCGTCTCCAGAGAATAAAAATGCCCCAAGCAGACTTCGGCGTTCGGGTGCTTCAAGTTTTGAACCGGTGTTTGTAACCTCTTCCCAAACAGTCTTAGAATAATCCAGATTTTGTGATGATTCTTGAGAAAAATATTTTCTTTTTACATTCAAACCAAGTTCAACATTTCCAGAAGAGGGTTTCTCAATTTTATTGACAAGCCGAAGAAGCGTTGATTTTCCGGCACCGTTTACACCAACCAAAGCAACACGTTCTCCGCGCTGGACAGAAAAACAGACATTGTCAAAGACAAGATTACTGCCGTACTGCATTTTAAGTTTATCTGCTGTTACAACATTCAGTCCGCTTCGCGGAGCCTCCGGAAATTTAAAAGAAACCGTTTTATGTTTTGCCTCTGTTTCGGTTATTTCCATTTTTTCAAGCTGTTTTATTCTACTTTGAACCTGGGCGGCTTTTGTTGCTTTGTAACGAAACCGTTCGATAAAATGCTGCATCTCCTCAATGCGTTCCTTTTGTTGTTCACGCTCTGCTTCAAGACGCGCCAAACGTTCCTCCCGTTCAGTAAGGAATTTGTCATAGCCCATGGAATATGTTGTGATTTTTCCGAAGGAAAGTTCTGCAACAGAAGTAATCATATTTTCAAGGAAGCGTCTGTCATGAGAAACAGCGATCATAGTACCACGAAAATTGCGGAGCCACCCTTCAAGCCACTCCATACTTTCTGTATCCAGATGGTTTGTCGGTTCATCAAGAAGGATCAGATCTGGTTCTGATAAAAGTAACGCTGCAAGCGCAATGCGCATCTTCCAGCCGCCGGAAAATTCTGAAGTTCTCCTGTGCAAGTCTCGTTTCGGGCGGAAACCGAGACCTTTAAGAACCTTTATTGCCTCTGTTTCAAAATTATATCCGCCGCGGACATCGAAATCCCGCTGCAGTTTTTCATAAGCCGAAAGCATATTTTTAAGTTCCTGAGAATTTTCATCAAGTCCAGAAATTGCAGCCTCTGCAGCATCGAGTTTATTTTTTGCTTCATCAAGTCCGGCATTTATATATAGGAAGGAAAGTACAGAAACATCATCAATTTCAACAAGGTCCTGTGGAAGATAGCCGACCCGTGTGTTTATTCCAGGCAAAACAACAGACCCATCGTCATAATCCTGAAGACCGGCAAGAATACGAAGCAGAGTAGTTTTACCAGCGCCGTTATCACCAACAAGGCCTATATGGCTTTTCGGAGCTATAAACCAGTCAACACCGTTCAAAACAGTCTGTTTGCCGAAACTGAGCCGTAATCCTTTAATTGTAATCATAAAAATTTCCTCCTAAGTCAATTATAACAGAGAGATAACAATATACATACCGGAAGTTTTGCACAAAAAATCTAAAAAATTGTGCTTAATTTGTAAAAAAATATAAAATAAGAGCAGAATTTCTTAAAATAAACAGTAAAAACTATTGCAATTTATGCTTAATATAATATAATTGGCGACAGATTATAGTAATCTTATTGAGGAGGTATTCTCATGTCTGAAACGAAAAAGTATCCCAACATGCGCGAAATCTTTGGATCTCTGGTGTTTGATCGCCGAGAAATGAAACAGAGACTGCCACAGGATGTTTATGAAAATCTGATTGGTGCTATGGAGGGCCGCCAGAAAATAAACACAGACATTGCCGATACCGTTGCGCTTGCAATGAAGGACTGGGCTGTGAGCAAAGGCGCAAGTCACTGGGCACACTGGTTTCACCCGCTTCATGAGCACACGGCGGAGAAACATACAGCGTTTCTTACAGCAGATGCCGAGGGTGCTCCGATAGAGCTTTTCCGCGGAAAAGACCTTATGCAAAGTGAACCGGACGCGTCATCATTCCCGTCGGGAGGCACGCGCAGCACATTTGAGGCGCGAGGTTATTCTGCATGGGACCCAACATCACCGGCTTTTATAATTAAAAGTCCCAAAGGCGGTACACTCTGCATACCGTCCGTGTTTATCGCTTATGACGGTTCACCGCTTGACCTTAAGACATATCTTCTCCGTTCACTGAGCGCGGTTGAAAACAGAGCGCTGAAACTGCTGAAGCTTTTTGGCAACCGCGGAGTGCGTTATGTCAGGGCAACACTTGGAGGAGAACAGGAATTTTTCCTGCTTGACAGGCCGCGTGCGCAAAAACGTCCGGATCTCCGTTTCTGTGGAAGGACTCTTATAGGCTCAAAGCCTCCGCGCGACCAGAAGATGGAAGACCATTACTTCGGCACAATTCCGCCGAAAGTACTTGCCTACATGGAAGATGTACAGCGTGACCTTGCCAGACTGGGCGTTGATCTTGCAACACGCCACAACGAAGCAGCACGCTGCCAGTTTGAATTTGCGCCAAATTTCTCAGAGGCCAACCTTGCCTGTGATCAAAACCAGATTATTATGGAGACAATGAGAAAACTGGCGTGTCAGCATGACCTAAGACTGCTTTTCCACGAAAAGCCGTTTGACTGCCTGAACGGAAGCGGAAAACATACAAATTTCTCACTTGAAGACAGCGAAGGGCGCAACCTGCTGAACCCTTCGACAAACCACAGGAAAAATGTGATATTCCTTTCCTTCCTCACGTCATTTGTATATGGTGTATCTGAATACAGCGGACTTCTTCAGGCATCTGTTTCAACGCCGGGAAACCTGTACCGTCTGGGAGGGCAGGAAGCCCCTCCGTTTATCATGAGCGTATATCTCGGCGACACAATAGACAAAATGCTGAACGCTGTAGAAAAAGCTGCGGGCAAAGACGAAGATTTACCTGAAAAAAGCACGCTTGACCTCGGACTGGACAAACTGCCGACAATAATTGCCTACGACAACGACAGAAACAGGACAAGCCCTATTGCATTTACGGGCAACAAATTTGAATTCCGTGCGCCTGGTGCATCACAGGCAATGGCAATTCCAGCAACCTTTATCTTCTCTATATGGGCTGCAGGACTCGAAAAATTCATCGAAAAATTCACATCACATCTTAAAAAAGGAACAGAGCCTCTTGACGCAGCGCTTGCAACAATCAGAGAATTATCAAAAGCAAGCAGAAAAATACGCTTTGAAGGCGACAGTTACTCCGAAGAATGGCGCAAAGAGGCAGAAAAACGCGGAATACTCAAAGCAGAAACAATTCCAGAAGGCATTGACCTTTTCCTTGAGCCAAAATCTGTTAAAATGCTTTCAAAAATGGGAGTATTTACACCACGGGAAATGGAAGCCTTCCATACAATACGCCTTGAAGCGTTTGTCAACAGCATAGAAATTGAAATCTCACTATTACGCGACATGATGTTTGAAGGATTTTTGCCGAGTATTTCAAAACAGCTGAAACTCGAAAACGAATCAATCGCGGCTGTAAAAGATATGAGAATTCCGCATATTGATGCGTGGAAAAAACAGATAAGCATGCTTGCTGAACACAAAGCCGAAATCATAATTAAAACAAAAGAAATTGAAACACAAAAAGAAAAAATGACTAGACTGGAATTGCGGGAACATGCAGAAGAGATCGTTACAAAAGCAGTGCCGCTCATGGAGGAACTCAGGGCACTTTGTGACGAAATAGAGCCGTATATCTCAAAAGAAAACCTTGCTTATCCGAAATACAGAGCGCTGATGTCGCTCAGCACGCAGCTCAGCGAATAAAGCAAACAAAAGAGCTTATTCTCTTTCAGAATGAGCTCTTTTTTATTAACAAAAAACTATTTCTTCAGAACAGCTTTCTTTACAAGGTTCATACGCGGATTTTTATTAAAATACTGTTTAATGCCAATTTCCTTTTTAAGACTGTTTCTGTGGGCTTTATCTGCACACCATACATCAAGGACTGTAAAATATTTACCATTGTGTTCAAAGCAGACGTCATAAAATTCTGTATAGCCTGGTTTAATCATTTTAACAAAAATAAGCGGATCTTCCTCTTCTACATCCCAACAATAGAAAGTATTGTTACCTACAGGAGTCCATTTAATTCCTTCAGGAACAAAATTTGTTTCGGAAGCAAAGCAAATACATGTGATTGCAGAACAGACCAAAAGTGCTGCAGCAAGAGCAAAGATAAACCTCTTCATAAAAGACACCAACCTTAATAATAAGATAAAAAGATTAACCGAATTATAACACACTATTCATAGAAAAAAACGGTCTTAAAGGCCGAAGAGTATATGATATACTGTTATACATGCAGCATAGCTGTTAGAGATACTGTTGACATGAAACGAGGATTTTTATGGTATTTGGAATAAAGAGAACAGAAGCAGCGCGTTTTCCGCGCGGAGTGCAGCTTCCGGCGTTCTGCGATGTGCACGTACATTTCAGAGAGCCCGGCTTTTCATATAAAGAAACGATAAAAACCGGCTGCCTTGCCGCGGCGCACGGCGGATACACAGCAGTTTGCACAATGCCTAACCTGAATCCTGTGCCTGACAGCGCGGAAAATCTTGAACAGCAGCTTGAAATTATCAGGCGCGACGCTTGTATTGCAGTTTATCCCTATGGGGCAATTACCGTAGGACAGCGTGGCGAAAAACTTGCCGACATGAATTCAATTGCACACAATGTTATTGCTTTTTCCGATGATGGACACGGCGTACAAAACGAGTCAATGATGAGAGACGCTATGCTTGAAGCAAAAAGACTCGGCAAAATTATAGTTGCCCACTGCGAAGACAACACACTGCTGAATGGCGGATATATACACGACGGAGTGTACGCCGCGGCGCACGGACACAAAGGAATATGCAGCGAAAGCGAATGGCGTCAAATTGCACGCGATTTAATACTCGCAAAAGAAACAGGCTGCGGCTACCACGTCTGCCACATCTCCTGCAAAGAAAGCGTTGAGCTTATCCGCAAGGCAAAAGCCGATGGAATCGACGTAACGTGCGAAACCGCGCCGCACTATCTGTTGCTTGACGAAAATGACCTGCAGGAAGACGGACGGTTCAAAATGAATCCCCCGTTTCGCGCAAAAGAAGACAGAGAAGCGCTGCTTGAAGGTATACAGGACAGAACAATAGATATGATTGCCACAGACCATGCTCCGCACACCGCGGAAGAAAAATCGCGCGGACTTGAAAAAAGCGCAATGGGAATAGTCGGGCTTGAAACAGCCTTTCCGCTGCTTTACACCCGCCTTGTGAAAACCGGCGTTATAACGCTCAAACGTTTGGTAAATCTGCTTGCAGTATGGCCGAGAGAAAGGTTCGGCATACCTCAGGAAAAAGACTACTGCATCTGGGATTTAGACGAAGAATATACAATAAACACAGACGAATTCCTGTCAATGGGCAGAGCAACCCCCTTTGCTGGAGAAAAAGTATTCGGAAAGTGTCTGAAAACAGTCCGCAACGGAAAAGTAGTTTACGAAATACAAAAAAAACGAAAAAAGTGTTATAAATACAGCGGATAGGATAAAACACAATCTCCCCGTTTGGGGAGATTGTGTTTTATGTTCAAGATATATTGCCGTTCTTCTGCGCTACAAATATAGTGACACGGCACAATATATGAGCAGCAAGGCAAAAACGGAGTTTGTAAATTTTGCATATTTTGAAAACAATTTTTTCAACACAGCGCCCAAAACTGCCCAAAGCACAGTTATTACAAAACAGTTCGCAGCAAAAAACAGCGCAAATGCGGCCAGCAGCAGCATGTTGTCATAGCGCGGTATAACATAAAGCTGATAGGTCATTATGCCGCACAGCATTACTTTCGGGTTTGCAAACTGCAGGGCAAAGCCTGTGCGAAAACCGCTTTTTGCGTCTGTTGTTCCTGTAATTGAGCCGCTGGTATAGATTTTCCACGCAAGCCAGAGCAGATATGCAACGCCAATGGGCTTCATTATCCGCGTAACCGTAGGGACAATAATTGACAGAGTTTTGCAGAAGGCTGCAATGATGAGCATAAGCAGCGACATTCCGCAGAACACGCCGAAATTGAAGGGCAGGGCTTTTTTAAGTCCGAGCTGCCCGGCATTGCTCATGGAGGTCAGGTTGTTAGGCCCCGGGGTTATGCTTGATGTGTAAAAATATGTGAGAAAACTAAGGTTTTCAAGCATTTGTTACTTTATTGCCACAACCTCGATTTCCACTTTAGCGCCTTTCAGAAGGGCTGAAACTTCAACGCAGGCTCTTGCCGGTTTTCTCTCGCTGAAATATTCGGCATAAACTTCGTTGACTTTCGCAAAGTCGTTCATGTCTGTGACAAAGACTGTAGCTTTGACAACGTCTGTCAGTTTATAGCCGGCGGCATCAAGTATGTTCTTCACGTTTTCGAGAGCCTGTTTTGTCTGTTCTTTGATGTCGTCTGACGGAACCTGCATTGTTTCAGGGACAAAAGGCATCTGTCCTGATGTGTAGAGTATTCCGTTTGTTTCGATTGCCTGTGAGTAGGGTCCAAGTGCCGCAGGGGCTTTGTCTGTGTGGATTATTCTTGACATTTCCGATACCTTCCTTGTGATAGATTTTAGAAAGAACAGGACAGCGCGTATTGCGCTTGTTTGGCAGACCGTTCTCTGCGTTCACTCAGGATAACACTTGTTTCACTTTCGATTATTGGCGAGAAGCGTGCCATATTCCTTAGCACAGCAACCAATTCTGCATTAGTTATTGTTTAAGCACATTTGCTGTATCAGCATTTGTGTTTGAGTCATCAGCAAAGGCTTTTACGTTTTTGCTGTTTTGCTGAGCGTCAGCGTTATCTTAAAGTGTCGGCGGTTATTCCGCCTGCCTGTTCTGCCCTGTATGGTAATTTCACAAAGGAGAAAATGCAAGTGTTTTGTGACAGATTTTTATATAAAATTCAGAGATATTTATTGACATTGCGCCGACAGATTATATACTTATAACAATCTTTAAGACGATCCGCGAGAGGTCGGCAAGAGAATTATAACAGTGCGGTATCTGACCGCAGGTTTGTCTTGCCGTACGGGCAGGACTTTTTTATATCAGCAGCTTATTTCGCTTCGAAAGGAAGTTTCGTATATGAAAAGAAAAGATATCAAAAAAATACTTATTATAGGCTCCGGACCTATTGTAATCGGTCAAGCGGCAGAGTTTGACTATGCCGGTACACAGGCATGTCTTGCGCTGAAGGAGGAGGGTTACGAGGTTATTCTTGCGAACTCCAACCCTGCAACCATTATGACAGACACCAGTATAGCGGATAAAGTCTATATGGAGCCGCTTACGCCGGAATATATTGCAAAAATTCTCCGCATTGAACGGCCGGATGCCATTCTTCCTGGAATAGGCGGCCAGACAGGCTTAAACCTTGCAATGCAGCTTGAAAAAGCCGGTGTTCTCAAAGAATGCGGTGTTGAGCTTCTCGGCACAAGCAGTGAAAGTATTGAACGCGCCGAAGACCGTGAAATGTTCAAGGAAATGTGCCAGTCCATCGGTGAGCCGGTTATACCGTCGGAAATTACCTATGACCTTGAGCAAGCCAAAGAAGCGGCAAAAAAGATAGGCTATCCGGTAGTTCTGCGTCCTGCGTTTACACTCGGAGGCACTGGCGGCGGCTTTGCTAACAGCGAAGAAGAACTTGTCGCAATCGGCATCAATGCCTTCAAACTTTCTCCGGTTCATCAGGTGCTCGTTGAAAAAAGTGTTAAAGGCTTCAAAGAAATTGAATTTGAGGTTATGCGTGATTCAGCAGACCGCGCAATCACAATATGCGGTATGGAAAACGTTGACCCAGTCGGAGTTCACACAGGTGATTCAATAGTTGTTGCGCCGATACTTTCGCTTTCAGATGCGGACAAAAAAATGCTGAACGACAGCGCCATAAAAATTATCCGCGAACTAAAAATAGAGGGCGGCTGCAACGTTCAGTTTGCGCTTGACCCACGGTCAAGCAAATATTACCTCATAGAGGTCAATCCGCGTGTTTCGCGCTCATCAGCTCTTGCAAGCAAGGCAAGCGGATATCCGATCGCGCGAGTAACGGCAAAAATCGCAGTAGGTATGCAGCTTGAAGAAATTCCCGTTGCAGGCGGCAATGCAGCCATAGAACCTTCTCTTGACTACATTATCACAAAATTCCCGCGCTTCCCGTTTGACAAATTTGCAGACGCGGACAACAGACTCGGAACACAAATGAAGGCAACCGGTGAGGTAATGGGCATAGGCGCCAATCTCGAAGAAAGCTTCCTCAAAGCAATACGCTCGCTTGAAATCGGAGTCAGACACGTTTACAAGGCAAAATTCGACAACATGACAACGGAGGAGCTGTTGGATTACCTCAGCGTATTCCGCGACGACAGCGTTTTTGCAATTACGGAAGCGTTCTACCGCGGTGTTTCGGTTGAAAAACTGCACGAAGTCACGCAGATAACGGAGCTTTTCCTTGAATCCATGCAGAAAATTATCCGCATGGAAAACAGACTGAAAGAAAAACCGAAAGACATTGAGCTGCTCAAAGAGGCAAAACAGATAGGTTTTTCCGACTATTTCATTGCACGCCAGTGGCAGACAGACGAAAGCGAAGTCAGACAGCTCCGCTATGACAACAAAATAGTGCCGGTTTTCAGAATGGTTGACACACTGCATACAGGCAAATACATTGCGTACCTCTATTCCTCATACACGGGAGAAAATCAATCGCGCCTTACGGACAAAAAGAAAATTATTGTTTTAGGCGCAGGACCCATTCGCATAGGTCAAGGAGTTGAGTTTGACTACTCCACGGTTCACGCCGTTCAGACAATCAAACGGCTGGGCTATGAGGCAATTATTATCAACAACAACCCTGAAACAGTCTCCACAGATTACACCACCGCGGACAAACTCTATTTCGAGCCGCTTGTCACGGAAGATGTTATGTCAATCATCAACTTTGAAAAACCTGAAGGCATTATAGCTTCCCTAGGAGGACAGACAGCGATCAACCTTGCACAGCCTCTTGCAGACCTCGGTGTAAAAATAATAGGCACAGACTGCGAAGCAATCGACCGCGCAGAAAACCGCGACAGCTTTGAAAAACTGCTGCAGGAGCTTAATATTCCGCAGCCGAAAGGCAAAGCTGTCACAAATATTGACGACGGTGTCAAGGCAGCAGCGGAAATCGGCTATCCTGTGCTTGTACGCCCAAGCTTTGTACTCGGAGGCCGTGCAATGCAGATAGTCGCAGACGAAACACAGCTGCGCCATTACCTCAGAAACGCAGTTGAAATTGACGTTGACAAACCGGTTCTTGTTGACAAATACATCTCCGGCAAAGAAGTCGAAATTGACGCAATCTGTGACGGCAGAAACGTATTTGTGCCCGGGATTATGGAACTTGTTGAGCGCACGGGAGTCCACTCCGGCGACTCAATCAGCGTCTACCCATCGTTCAGCATCTCCGACAAAGTTAAAGGCACAATTCTCCAATATGCAAAAAAACTCGGCCTTGGAATTGGAATAATCGGGCTTTACAACATTCAATTCATTGTTGACGACGAAGAAAAAGTTTACATCATCGAAGTCAACCCGCGCTCGTCGCGCACAGTTCCATTCCTTTCAAAAGCAACAGACTGTCCTCTTGCGGATATCGCGACAGAGGCAATCCTCGGCAGAAGCCTGAAAGAACAGGGGATATTTGACATATACATGGACGAAAAAAAACGCCACTACGTTAAAGTGCCGGTATTCTCCTTCAACAAACTCAAAGGACTTGATGCCTACCTCTCGCCGGAAATGAAATCAACAGGCGAAGCAATCGGCTACGATGACAAACTGAACAGAGCGTTCTACAAAGCTCTGCAGGCATCGGGAATGCTGCTGTCCAACTACGGCACAGTATTTATCACGGTTGCCGATGATGACAAACCGGAAGTCATTCCACTGGCTCGACGGTTCTACAGACTTGGCTTTAACATTGCCGCGACAAAAGGCACGGCAGCAATTCTTAAAGAAAACGGCATCAAAACACATTTGCTGACAAAAATCAGCCGAGGCAGCGAAGAAATACTTGATGCAATCAGAACGGGCAAAATCGCGTACATTATCAACACAAGACAAATTGGCGCATCAGAACAAGAAATTGACGGACACCTCATCCGCAGCTGTGCCACCGAAAACAACGTAACAATATTTACCGCGCTTGATACAGTCAGAATAGTGCTTGATGTTCTTGAAGAAACAACGTTGAACGTATCACCGATAAACGCGTAAAAAATAGGAGAACGCTGAAGCACAGGAAAACAGAAAACCACTCAACACTTTGCTCAGCATACCGCAGACTGCGTCTGCCCGGCAAGATCTTTTTATTTTGCTAAACGAGCGAAGCGAGCACAATCCAAATTCGTTAAGAAAGGAAAATACATGAAACAAGACATCTTTACCATAACAGAAAATGTAAAAATTGCGCCGGACGTTTTCAGAATGAGGCTTGAAGGCGAAGTTTCGGCAATAACAAAACCGGGGCAATTCATAAACATAAAACTGGACGGCTTCTATCTGCGCCGGCCGATTTCCGTCTATGACCTTGACAAGAACGGCGTAACGGTAATCTACAAGGTTGTTGGACAAGGCACAGAATACATGACAACCCTTGAGAAAGGCGCGCAGCTCGATATTCTTACAGGATTGGGCAACGGCTACGATTTATCGCGCGCCGGAGAAAAACCGCTGCTTCTTGGGGGAGGACTTGGCGTGCCTCCCATGTATCTGCTTGCCAAAAAGCTGATTGCACAGGGTAAAACCATTACGGCAATTCTCGGCTTCAACAAAAAAGAAGAAATCTTCTGCAAAAAAGAATTTGAACAACTTGGCGCTGAAGTAATTGTTACAACGGCGGACGGCTCATACGGCATAAAAGGCTTCGTAACAGACGCAATGAAAGAACTTTCCTACACACACGTCTTCTGCTGCGGACCGCAGCCTATGCTTCGCGCTGTGTACGAAAACTGCAGCACCTCAGGGCAGTTCAGCTTTGAAGAGCGCATGGGCTGCGGCTTCGGTGCATGTATGGGCTGCAGCTGCAAAACAATTACGGGAAACAAAAGAATCTGCAAAGACGGTCCTGTATTGTTTAAGGAGGAAATCTTATGGAACGCTTAAACGTAAACCTTTGCGGCACAGAGCTTGACAACCCGATAATTCCAGCCAGCGGCACCTTCGGTTTCGGCTATGAATTTGCCGAACTATACGACATAAATCTGCTCGGCACATTCTCATTTAAAGGCACAACACGCGAGCCGCGCTACGGCAACACACCGCCGCGTATTGCGGAAACAGCCGCCGGAATGCTAAACGCGGTAGGTCTTCAAAACCCGGGAATTGATAAAGTAATTGCCGAAGAACTGCCAAAACTGAAAAAAGTATTTCACAAACCGGTAATGGCAAACATCAGCGGCTTTTCCGTTGAAGAATACAGCGAAGTATGCGAAAAACTTGACGCAGAGGAGCAGGTCGGGTGGCTTGAAGTAAACATCAGCTGTCCCAACGTACACGGCGGAGCAATGGCATTCGGCACAGACCCCAAAAGCGCGGCAGAAGTCACGGCTGCGGTTAAAAAAGTGACAAAAAAACCGGTAATAATCAAACTGACACCGAACGTCACGGACATAGCTACTATCGCAAAAGCAGTAGAAGACGCAGGAGCAGACGGCATAAGCCTCATAAACACACTGCTTGCAATGAGAATAAATCTGAAAACACGCAAACCGCTGCTTGCGAACACAACAGGCGGACTTTCGGGCCCCGCAGTATTTCCCATTGCCCTGCGCATGGTTTATCAAGTCGCATGCGCCGTAAAAATCCCTGTAATAGGACTGGGCGGCATTTCAACCGCCGAAGACGTAATAGAAATGATGCTTGCGGGTGCAACCGCAGTACAAATAGGCGCGGCAAATCTTATAGACCCGTATATCTGCCGCGACATCATCGAACAGCTGCCGGCTGCAATGGACAAATACGGCATAGAAAAACTCAAAGACATAATCGGAGGTGCGCTCTAATGGAAAGAGACGTAATAGTAGCTTGCGATTTTTCAAGCGCGGAACAACTTTACGCGTTTCTTGACAAATTCACGGAGAGAAAACCGTTCGTAAAAATCGGCATGGAACTGTTTTACGCCGAGGGACCGCAGATTGTGCGCGAAATCAAAGCGCGCGGTCACAAAATCTTTCTTGACCTCAAGCTTCACGACATTCCGAACACAGTCAAAAAAACAATGGCAGTACTTTCGCGCCTTGACGCAGACATCTGCAATCTGCATGCGGCAGGAGCAACAGCAATGATGCAAGGAGCGCTTGAAGGACTTACAAGAGCAGACGGCACACGTCCGCTTCTCATAGCTGTAACGCAGCTCACAAGCACAGACCAAGAGACACTTGAACGCGACCTGCTTATAAACAAACCGATAGACGAAGTGGTAATGCACTATGCGCTGACAGCCAAAAACGCCGGACTTGACGGTGTCGTCTGCTCACCGCTTGAAGCCGCGAAAGTGCACGAAACGTGCGGAAAAGACTTTCTCACCATAACCCCGGGTGTACGCTTTGCCGACGGCGATAAAGGCGATCAAAAACGCGTTATGACTCCTGCACAGGCAAAACACGCAGGCTCCGACTTCATCGTAGTAGGGCGTCCCATAACAGCGGCAGAAGACCCCGTTGCGGCATACAATCGCTGCGTAAAAGAATTTATCGGATAACAGGGAGGATATATAAATGCAGAAAAAAATAGCAAAAGATTTACTTTCCATCAAGGCGGTATTTTTTCGCCCGCAGGAACCGTTTACCTGGGCAAGCGGCATCAAAAGCCCCGTGTACTGCGACAACCGTCTGACGCTCACAGCGCCGGAAGTCCGCAATGACATTGAATATGGACTTGCACAGACAATCAAAGATAACTATCCGGAAGCCGAAGTGCTTATGGGCACCTCAACCGCCGGAATTGCCCACGCCGCAATTACCGGACACATTCTCGGAATGCCTATGGGCTACGTTCGCAGCGGCGCAAAAGACCACGGCAGACAAAATCAGATAGAAGGCAGACTGGAAAAAGGACAGAAAGTTGTCGTAATCGAAGACCTTATCTCAACAGCCGGCAGCGTGCTTGAAGTAGTAAACGTGCTGCGCGAGGCAGGCGCGGAAGTACTCGGCATAGCAAGCATATTCACCTACGGCATGAAAAAAGGACTTGACCGCTTGGCAGAAGCAAACATCAAAAACATATCGCTCACAAACTTTGACATAATTGCCGAAGTTGCAGCCGAAGAAGGCTACATCGCGCAAGAAGACATAAAACGGCTCATAGCGTTCCGCAACAACCCGTCCGACGAAAGCTGGATAAAATAACACTGACGCTCAGGAAAACAAGAGACCGCTCAGAACTTTGCTCAGGAAACCGCTGAATGAGCGAAGCGAATGCTATCCTAATAAAAATACGAACATTTTCCTAAATTCATTTAAGGGAGGAAAAAACCATGCGCAGTATAATCGATGTTCCGGATCTGTCGCTTGAAGAACTTAATTCTCTGATAGCAACAGCCTGTGACATAATTGAAAATCCAAAAAAATACAGCGAAATATGCCGCGGCAAAAAACTTGCCACACTGTTCTTTGAACCATCAACAAGAACACGCCTCAGCTTTGAAGCAGCAATGTACGAACTAGGCGGCAGCGTAATAGGATTTTCCGGAGCGGGCAACTCCTCGGCAGCAAAAGGAGAAAGCGTTGCGGACACGGCAAAAACAGTCAGCTGCTATGCGGACATTATTGCGATGCGCCACCCCAAAGAGGGAGCGGCATACGTAGCGGCAAACAGCGCAACCGTGCCTATTATCAACGCGGGAGACGGCGGACACTGCCATCCGACACAGACACTTGCTGACCTGCTGACGATACACCGTGAAAAAGGCAGCTTTACAAACCTCACAATCGGCCTGTGCGGAGACCTAAAATTCGGCAGAACAGTACACTCGCTCATCAACGCCATGTCGCGCTACACCGGCAACCGCTTTGTCCTCATATCCCCGGAAGAGCTGAAACTTCCCAGCTACGTCAAAAAAGACGTGCTTGCAAAACGCAAAATACCGTACGAACAGACAACAGACCTTGAAGCGGTAATGCCGCAGCTTGACATACTCTACATGACGCGTGTCCAAAGAGAACGCTTCTTCAACGAAGAAGATTATCTGCGGCTGAAAGACAGCTACATACTCACACCGAAAAAACTAACCGGCGCAAAACAAAACCTCTGCATCATGCACCCGCTGCCGAGAGTCAACGAAATCAGCGTTGCGATAGACAACGACCCGCGCGCATGCTACTTCAAACAGGTACTTAACGGAAAATACATGAGAATGGCACTTATGCTTATGCTCCTTAAGGAGGCGGGAAGAATATGAATATAGATTCCATACGCAACGGCATAGTTATTGACCACATCACAGCCGGAAGCGGCATGAAACTCTATGAGCTGCTCGGACTTGAAGAACTTGACTGCTCGGTCGCCATAATCAAAAACGCATACAGCAGCAAAAAAGGCAAAAAAGACATAATCAAAATCGACGCCGATATCCCCGTGAACCTTGACGTAATCGGCTATGTTGACCCCATGGCGACAATCAATATCATTAAAGAAGGCAGACTTATCGAAAAAAGAATCATAGGACTGCCGAAAGAACTCACAAACGTAATATACTGCAAAAATCCGCGCTGCATCACGGGCACTGAACAGGAAATAGACCACATCTTCTACCTTGCGGACGAAACAGAAAAAACCTACCGCTGCAAATACTGCGAAACAAAAGCAAACTAACCATTACATTCAAAACACAGCGCCGGAATTAACCGGCGCTGTGTTTTGTTAAAGACGAAACGACACTGAATTCAGCGTCAAGCGCGGAAGGACGGAAAAAAGCAGAAAGTAGGAAGTAGCAGGAAGAAAGTAGGAATTAGAAAAAACAATCACCAACAAACTACAAGCGAGGAACGAACGCCCTACAACCTACACCTGCTGTTTTTATTCCTGTCTCCCCGCACGAGCGCCTCTTCCCTCCCCTCATCTCCCCACACGAGCGAAGCGAAGATGCGGGGTCCAGTGTCTCTACGGTTCTAACTTCCAACGTTGCAACATGTTGCAGCACCGCAATTGGTTCTTCTGGTAATTGGTTTTTAAGCATAGCGTGAGTGCCAGCGATTTTCGCGAGTGAAACGAGCGCTATTAACTGCACGCAAAAATAGCCGGTTGGGGAACACCCCGCCGGCATTTTTCAAAATTTAAGGCGTCGATATCTTGTTTTTTGTTTTCCACTCTCTGCTTCAAGCTCGTCCCTGTCGGCAGATTGTGCTTTGCTGCTTTTCATTTCCT
>JAZUIB010000054.1:0-7987 GCA_045642025.1 Synergistaceae bacterium | reverse complement strand
AACGTCAGCGCAAATTGAAAAGAAAACTGAAAGAAAACAGCAAGATACCGAAAAACATAAGAACACGCAAAAGTCTGCGTTTTCAGGTGTCAGGAACAGAGCAGCTGAAATTCTGCAAGACTACCCCGCTGACAAAAGAGTTGAGACAGATACTCGGCAGAAACGTATTCAAAATCATACCGGAAGAGATGAAACGCCCGGGATACGTTCCGTTCATTTCAATTTATCTAGACAAGGCAAATCGCTGTATGGTGCTTCGCACCGACCTTGTCGAACATCAGGATTTCATTATTAAAGACGAAAACGGCGCTCACTTTGAGCCTAACACAGAATACAAAAAATGAGGACCGAATTTTGTCCTCATTTTTTGGTTCTTCACTGAAGTTCAGAGTCGCAAAACTCTATATATACCATACAGGAATTTGCAGCAGATTTTCCGCAAGTTTGGCAGGCTGAGGACAATTACAGACTATCGCGCCGCTGCCGATATTCACTCCCCTTGCCTTCGCAAACAGCCGAAACGCCGCTGCGTCAGACAGCGAACCTCTTGAAGCCTGCTTAATTTCTATCGGATAAACAGTTCCGTTCTGCTCCAGTATCAAGTCAATTTCTCCCTCTCTGTACAGCCGTTCGTCACCGTCTGCAACGCGCATTTTATCCGCGGCATGAAAATACGATACATAAAAACGGTAATCAAGCCCCGCGTTTGAATAACTTTTCAAAATTTCAGACACGGCGAAGGTTTCAAATATATGTCCGGAAAATGACCCGTACGCAAGCGTTTCCGGCGTAAGCCAGCGAGTGAGATAGCAGACAAGCCCGCAATCGCGGAAATATAATTTCGGAGACTTTATCACCCTGTTCAGTGCGCTGTTGCGGAATGGCTCAAGCAAAAATATAATGCCTGTTGCCTCCAGCACGGAAATCCAGTTTTTAATAGTTTTAATATCCTTGCCAACATCATTGGCAAGTTTTGAATAATTCAAAATCTCACCCGTACGCGACGCAGCCGCAATCATAAAACGCCTGAACGCATTTAAATCATGCACAGCCGTCAGCTCTCTGACATCGCGTTCAATGTACGTTTTAACATAGCTGCCGTAAAAATCAGCCCAGTCAACCGCTTCATTCTGCAGCTCCGGATAACTGCCCCTATGTATTATTTTCCATATATGATTCGGCATTGCCGCAGATTTAGACCTTTTTAAAATATATTCGGCAGTCGGTACAAAAACATCACAAAAATCATCAGTCATTATCTCCCGCAGCGACAGCGTTGAAAGCTCAAAAATCGCCGCGCGTCCCGCCAGACTTTCTGAAACAGATTTCATAAGCCTGAACTGCTGTGAACCTGAAAGAAAAAACAAACCTCTTTCATCAGAGCTGTCACACGCCATTTTAATATAGCGGAAAAGTTCAGTCGCACGCTGAGCCTCGTCAATAGTCACCGGCGGCTCGTTCAGCTGCAGAAACATTGCGCCGTCAGTTTTCGCCTGCTCCTCCAAAAAAGAGTCATCCAGCGTAACATACCTTCTTTTGTCAAAAAGATGTTTAAGCAAAGTTGATTTCCCCGTCTGCCTTGTCCCCGTCAGAAGCAGCGCCTTAAAATTCTCCGCAGCTCGGCTGACCGCATCTTCTATATGCCTTTTGATGTACCTCATCGCGCCCTCCGTAAAATTTGGAATTAAATTCCATATTTCACATAAATTATACCATTAAATTTACTACACGCAACAGTTGTTTGGCACTTCGCACCGACTTTGCCGAACTTTGTCGAACAACAGGATTTAATTATCAACGCCCAAAACGGCGCTTGCTTTGAGCCTGATACGGAATTCAAAAAATGAGGACGAATGTTCGTCCTCATTTTGTTGTATATTCTGCCAAATTTATACTTTATGCGCTGTCAGCCAGTCAAGCAGCTGCACGCGCGAAATTTCACCGCCGGCAAGTTTCCAGAAAAGCGTTGACAGCTCTTTTTGCGTGTAGTTCAGCTTAATTCCGTTCAAGTCAAGAAACAGAAGCATTCCGGCTGCGGCTGCGCGTTTGTTGCCGTCGATAAACGGATGATTTTTCACAAGGCTGCAGGCTAACTGCGCTGCCTTCGGCAAAATCCCCGGATACAGTTCCTGCCCGCCGAAGAACTGAAAAACAGATTCTGCTGAAGATTCAAGAAGCCCTTTGTCGCGTACTCCGGCTGTCCCTTTTGTCTGTTCAAGCAACAACTGATGAACGGAACATAGCTGTTCACTCGTAATCCCGATCATTGCGCCAAATCCTCAAACGCCTCTGCGTTATCTGCCAAAATACGCCTTGCGGCAGCAAGCACGTCTTCGTCTTTGGCAAACACAATTTCGCCGGTTGTTTCTTTTATGCCTGACAGGCTCTTATATTTTGTATCTGCTTCACCCATTCTGCTTCTCCGCTTCTTCAATCTTTTTGTTAAGCGTCTCCCAAAACAGCTGCATCTTCGTGGGAGAGGTCTCGGCAAAATCTTCTTTCATTTCGGCGATTTTCTCCAAGAGCTGCGACAGTATTTTACCATGCTTCTTCGCGCCTTCAAACCGCGCTCTTTCAATCATCTCGTCATGCGGCAGTTCGCTGTACCAGCGCGTGGAATCGGCAAACGCTTTAAATCCTCCGCGCCGTTTTTCCTGTTCCTGCTTTTTCGTTTGTTCCTCTTCTTCCGTACTGTTGCCAAAAACAATCCTGATGTCTTTTTTTGTATCAAGTCTGAAAGCGCTGCTTGATGCCACACCGGCATCCTGCGTTGTGTGCGGATATTGTACGTGCACATCCTCTGCCGTTTTGCCTTCATCTCCAATGTAGCCGGTTCTGAAAATCTTTTTGCACCCCGGGCAGTAGCACAGCGTCTGAACAACAGTCGCGCGATAGCGGTAACTCTCTGCCCCGCATTTGGGACAGGCGCACTTCCATGCTCCGTTTTCCCAAAGTCTCAGCATGCCTTCAAGCGTAATCTGATGCTCGTGATACATACCTAGCAGCAAACGCAGCTGACGGACAAAGCCCAGCGGATTGCTGTTTGCAAGTTCCTTGTCAGCGTAAATCAGCTCTTTGTGCTCACGCATAAAATCAAGCCCGTCAAAAAACTGCCGAACGTCCGCCTCGTGACGCGCGCAGTTTCTCTCCCTAAGCTGTTCGCTCAATTCGCCGTATTCAACTATGGCATTTTCAAATTCGCGCCTTGTATAAACTCTGTCAATATACGCATACGGTCTGTCTAAAATTTCTTCCGGCGCGGGCTTTTCCTCTGCCCATATAAGCCAGTCTGTATGTTCCATAACAAATGCCTCCGTTTTTAGTCATCAGGTAAACATCGTCTGTACATTTTCTTGTAACGCAGTTTCACACCGTAATCTTCCTCAAATATTTCAAGCTCGCTGTCTGTTCTGCAGTTTTCTTTTTGCGTGCTGTGCAGTAAATTATCCATGCAGCAGCCACAGCCGCACCGGTGCATAAACAGTCGCCAGCCGTGCTGTTTTCTATGTTCTTTGCCGTGTTTTACAGCCTTGTCAAGCGACATGCGCAACTTCTCCGTTTGTCTTACTCCGGCTTTGCTTTCAGCTTATCAAGTTCGAAGCGCGCGCTTTCTGTTTCCTCTGCGCTGTCCATGCGTTTCTTCTTCTCTATTTCAGCGCAAAACTCGTTTAAATCCTTCTCGGCACGGCGGACAGCCTTGCTTCCCGCACTGCTCATACCCTTATATATATTCAGCCTTTTTTCAAGAAGTTCCGCGCCTCTCTCCGCCATTCCCGCCATTGAACAGTTGTACGCGAGATTTCTCATACAATCAAGCGTTGTCTCATCCTTTTCGCCAAGATATTTTCTGCCCATTGCAAACGCCTTTTCCTTCAATTCAATACATTTCAGCAGATTTCCCATTGCGGAATTCATTGTTCCGACAGCACGGTACAGGCGGCAAAGCACTGCGGCATTTTTGGCAATATCCTGCGAACATCTGTCGATTAGCCTTTCAGCCGTTTCAAAAAACAATTTGGAAGTCTCACTGCGCGGCGCGTCAACATAAGACATGTCAAAATTCTCCGCCGCGCTCTCAAGCAGCACAGCATATTTCTCCGTAAGACTGCTCTCGTCAATCCAGTCAGAAACGAACCGCAGCGCGTAGTACATTTCTTCGTCATCAGTGCTGAAAAAATAAAAAATACTCTCCTCAATCTGCTTTGCAAGTTTCACAAGCATTTTGCCCTTTCTGCCGCCAAGCGCGCACAAAAGCGGAATTGCCGCGCCGCTTTTCATTTTCGCAAGCTCTGCCTGCTCACTGAGATATAAAATCTGCAGTGCGTTCAGCTTATCAACCGCCGCAGTCCATCGCTTTTCAGCCTCTGCCTCGTCTTCACCGCAAAATTCCTTAACAAAAAGCTGCTTCAGCCAATCCATATACACTATCGGATGCAAAAGCGCGGCATACTCAGCTGCAAACCTTTCCTCCCCGTTCAGCTGCGCGAGCTTTTCTCTCATTTCCTCTGTTACAAACTGTTTCGTTGTCATTCCTGTTACCCCTTTCATTTTTGATTGTTCATGCCCTGTCGTGAAATAACCGCTGTCAGTCGTACAACTCTGCAACTATGCTTTTCTTTTACCTCATAGCAATACGCTTTTTCATTTTCCTGTACGGAAACCGCAAATCGTTGTCCTCCATAAACTGCTCAATTTCATCGTCCGTCCTTATGCTTTCTTTAATCATGCTGTGCAGCAAATTGTGCATACACCAAAGACAGCCGTCCTGATGCCTGAAAGTATGCCCTCCGTTCGTTCTGTGTTCCTTGCCGTGCTCGATAGCCTTTAATAGCGACATACAAACCTCCCGATAAAATTATTTCCCCTGCGGCATTCACAATACCATTATTTTCAAAAAAATATTGTACTCAGAGTCCAAAGATTTCAGACAGACAAAAAGACATAAAAAACGCGGCAGACGCTGCCTGCTGCTCCGCTCCGGCTCTGCGGAACACAAAGCACTGATTGTAACGGACAAAAACGGCAAAGCCAAATTTGAACCCGACACCGGATACAAAAAACGAGGACGTCACTGTCCCCGTTGCTTTTGTAGTCAGCCGATACAACAATCTAAATCACAAAAACTGCAGCATATAAATCGGCAGACACGTTACTGCCCTTTCCTTTTTCAAATCCTTGGTATAAACCAGATAGCTGTCTGACGTAAAAGCTGAAAATTTACTGCAAAACGCATCTAACGAAGCGTGTGTTTTATATCCTGAAGACTTAATTTCCAGCGGACAAATTTTATTCTTTCGCGCAACAATAAAATCAATCTCATAATTCTTGTTAGAATTGTCCCGCGGGAAAGTGTAATAGTACAATTCATTGCCGGAAGCCCTTAGAGTCTGAGCCGCAACGTTTTCGTACAGATAACCGAGATTGCTGTTCAGCTTGTTGCTGAGCAGCTTTTCATATATCACGTTTTCGGTAAAAGCCCTGTCCTTAAACGCAAGCGTTGTAAAAAGTCCGGTATCGCACACGTAGAGTTTGTATCTGCGTGAATCTCTGCTCAGCGCCATTCCGGCGCTCGGACTGTCCGCGTGCCAGGCAATATTCACAGTCATTGAGTCCTGCATATCGGCAATCACTTCGCTCATTCGCGACTCCCTTTCGCCCTCAATCACGCTTGAAATCTGATACCTTGAAGCGTTTTTGGCAAGCTCGGACGGAATTGCATCAAACAACATTCCTGCCCTGCCGCTTGGATCTGTTTTGCGAAAA
Source organism: Synergistaceae bacterium (assembly GCA_045642025.1). GTDB lineage: Bacteria > Synergistota > Synergistia > Synergistales > Synergistaceae > Equadaptatus. The sequence continues at coordinate 2,224 of JAZUIB010000054.1, read as the reverse complement.
TCTTCCTCATAAAGCTCAATAATTTTCCTTTTAACCATATCAACGCTTGCAAGATTATTGGCGGCAATATATTCCTTCACAGCCTGCGGCATTCCCCCGACAAGCATATACAGGCGGAATTTCCGCATCATCTGCGCATTGACAGAATCACCGAGCGGGAGCTTCTTATCGTAAGCCTCCGAAAGCAGCGGAACAGTTGTTTCATCACCGACAGCATTGCAAAATTCCTCATAATCCATAGGATAAAGTGACAGTCTCGTTTCCTCGCTCGGAATCACAATATCCTTGATATTTTTACGTATGGACAGCAGCGAACCTGTCTCGATATAGTCATAGCGTCCGTCCTTAACCAAATGCTTAATCGCCTGCCTCGCCAAAGGCTGTTTCTGCACCTCGTCAAAAATTATCACGGAACGACGCTTATACAGTGTAACGTTATATATAAGCTGCAGCCGCATAAACAGATAATTCAAATCAGATAAATCGCGGAACAGCTCATGCACCGCGGGAGGAGCAGCTGAAAAATCTATCAGGATATACGAATCGTACTCGTTTTTAGCAAAATCTTCAGCAAGCGTTGATTTGCCGACGCGCCTTGCTCCCTTTATCAAAAGAGCGGAAGCTCCGTCAGTTTTCTTCCATTTCAGCATCTCGCCGTACAGCTTACGCTTGAACAACATTATCCATCACCTCAAAGGCTGCAATATACACATATATTACCACCTTTGTCAAAAATCCCCAAATTATTTTTACTGAAATTGTCAAAAATCCCCAAATTTATTTTCAGCAAAATGTCAAAAATCCCCAAATGTTGCATTGTCGCGAAATACTGAATACATTTTTCGCAGTAATACATAGCGTTTTAACATTCCTATTTAGAATTTTGCCGCGATGTGGCAGAATTCTAAATACCATTGAGGATTTTGCCATAATCCTGCTGCGTAACGGCCTTTCGTAACAGACAACGCGAACAAACTGTCCTCGTTCTTGTATCTGTATCTGCATTATAAGCAAACCTGCCTCAGTTGACATTCCGCATATCGTTTGTTAGAATTTTACCAACTCGTAAGTTTGCAACTTTAGAGTATATTCGGAGGGGCAATCATGTTCAAGGGCAGGAAAGAAGAACTTGAAACATTAGAAAGCATGCACGGCAGCGGCAATTTTGAATTTGCCGTTGTCTACGGACGCCGCAGAGTTGGAAAAACCACTCTCATTCGCAGATTTTGCGAAGGAAAACGCGCTTTCTACTTTGTTGCGCGCGAAAGCAGCGCCTCCGAAAACTTGAAACTCGTCAGAAGCAGCGCCTTAAAATTCCCCGCAGCCCGACTGACAACATCTTCTATATGCCTTTTGATGTACCTCATCGCAGCCTCCGTAAAATTTGGAGTTCAATTCCATATTTTACATAAATTATATCATTAAAATTACAAAACGCAACTGCTGTATGATTCTTTGCACCAAATGAACATCAATGAACATTAGGATTTCATTATTAAAGACGAAAACGGCGCTAGCTTTGAGCCTGATACGGAATTCAAAAAATGAGGACGAATGTTCGTCCTCATTTTGTTGTGTATCAAATCCGCGTGCAGACGGATTTTAACTTGTCATTCTGCGAATAGCACAAGCCACTGTGCAGAACAAAGTGTCATTACTTTTTCCTTCTAAATATCATCGGTGCTGCGCAAAGCAAGGCGAGTATCCCAAATCCTACGTTGCAGCCGCCGGAGGAGCTTGAATTACCTGCTGTTTCGTTTGAAACTGTTTCCCGCGCCGCTTCCGCTTTGAGTGTTACTCCCGTTTCCTGTTCAACTGCTTCTATTATCGCTTCTTCCTGTTTTTCTTCCGGTTCATCTGCGTTTTCTTCCAGAACTTTGTCCGCTGTTTCAGCAATTTCCGGTGTCAGTACGCTTATCGCCTGTTCAGTTGTGCCGTTTCTGTTTACTGCTTTCATCAGCATTGTTACTGCCGCCTTCGGTTTCGCTTCTCCTTTTTTGAGGAAGCTTGTTCCGAGTATGCCGAAATCTGTGAGGTTTACGCTGTTGTCTCCGTTGAAGTCTGCTCTTGCGTCATATCCTGCTACTCCTGCTTTTTTGAGGAAAGATTTGCCGAGTATTCCGAAGTCTGTAAGGTTTACAGAGTTATCTCCGTTGGCATCTCCTCCCTTAATGGTTTCTGCCATTGTTACGTTCCAGTCGTTTCCGTTCAGCTGTACTGTTGC
>JAZUIB010000053.1:0-61802 GCA_045642025.1 Synergistaceae bacterium | reverse complement strand
CGGTGGAAAAAGCCTTCCGTAAGCTAACCCGACGGGACAGAGCTAAATCTTGGAAAAGAGAAAAAACGCTGTGCGGTTTCTCACCCCTCCTATATATAATGTTCAGACGATACGGTAAATGGAACACCCCAAATTAGAGCGAGTAAGACGGAAAAAAGACAACAGCGGTTAAAGGGAGTTGCATACTGACTTTATGCCCCGTTGTGAAAAAATCACAAACACAAAAATTGAAAATGAAATGAAAAATAGATGAAAAACAAATGCAAAAATTGGGGGCTGTCTCCAAATACCAAAAGTTATGAATATTATATATAGGAGAGGTATGAGAATTTTCAGCACCTCAAAAAGCATTGGAGAATGTGTTTTGAGTTGTATGAAGGAACAGATTAACGGATGTTATAGCTGTTTTGTTCAGTTTTGTTTTAGTTTTATGAATTCTACGTCTGCCTGGGTAATGAGGTCGTCTTGAAGTTCGTTGGCAGGCAGGTCGTCGATGGCGTAGTAGACGCGTTTTATGCCGGAGTTGAGTATCATTTTTGTGCAGTTGATGCACGGTTTGTGTGTGCAGTAGATGTCTGCGCCTTCGATTGAAACACCGTGTCGTGCGGACTGGAGTATGGCGTTTTCTTCTCCGTGGCAGGCGCGGCACATTTCATAGCGCGCGCCGTGAGGTATTTGCATTTCTTCTCTAACGCAGCCTATTTCGGTGCAGTGTTTTGTGCCCTGCGGACTTCCGTTGTAGCCTGTGGCAAGAATATGGCGGTCTTTGACTATGACTGCGCCGACCTGTTTTCTGATGCAGGTTGAGCGGCTTGCGACAAGTTTTGCTATTTGAAGGAAGTATTCGTCCCAGTTTGTGCGTTCCATTTTAATCGCCTCTTTTGTTACGGTATCGCAGGTTAATTGTATCATGTTATGTGCCGCGCTGTTCTTGGCTTTTGTAATTTTTTGTGCGAAAATATCAGCAGCGATATGCTGCGAAATTTTAAGGAGCAGGGAGTGTTTGGCAGGTATGAAAAGGTTAGTGACAGCAGTGCTTGCGGCAGCCGGAATGTTTTATGCGACAGCAGCGGTGGGAGCACCGAGAATTCTTGTGGCGTATTTTTCAGCGACGGGCAATACGCGCAGTATAGCAAAGCAGATTGCAGGCGAAACGGGCGGAAGTTTGTTTGAAATTATGCCGCAGAAGAAGTATACGGCTGAAGATTTGGATTATCGCGCGGCGGCGTCCCGCTGTGTTAGGGAGCACAATGATCGTTCAATCCGTCCGGCTATAAAAATGTCTGCGTTAAGTGTTAAGGATTATGATGTTGTGTTTGTCGGTTATCCTGTATGGTGGGGAGAGGCACCGAATATTCTCGCTACTTTTCTTGAGATGTATGATTTTGCAGGCAAGCGTATGATACCGTTTTGTAGTTCACACAGCAGTCCGTTGGGCGGTAGTGATGTAAAGCTTCATAAATTTGCGCCAAAAGCAGTTTGGCAGCCGGGTATATGTTTTAATGCAGCTTCGTCTAAGGCAGATGTGAAGAAGTGGCTTGCAGGGCTGAAGTACGGAAGGTAAATTTAAGGGATAATAGTTAAGCTGTATCGGCAATTTGCAGTGTGTTAGGGAAGTTACAGACTGCAGCCGTTATGTTATAATGGTTCTTGAGTATACGATTCCGGTCGCTTGCGGGGCATCCGCAAGAGGAAAGTCCGGGCGCCAAAGGGCAGGATGCCTGACAATATCAGGCGAACGCGAGTTCAGGGAAAGCGCAGCAGAAAATATACCGCCTTCGGGTAAGGTTGAAATGGCGAGGTAAGAGCTCACCGGAACGCCAGTAATGGCGTTGCCTTGCAAGCCCCATCCGGCGCAAGATCAAATAGGGGAAGTTGAGGCTGCCCGCTGATTCCCGGGTATGATTGCTTGAGCCGCTTTGCGAAAAGCGGCCTGGATAAATGACCGGAGGAGTTTTTCTCCCACAAAACCCGGCTTAACGTATGCTCATCAAAATTACGCCAATGGGCGTAATTTTTTTTTGTCCGCAGTTTTTTATTTTGAAACAGCCTGTCTGTAACCACTGTATGCTCAGAGGAAGTTAAAAAAAATATTTTTTTTGAGTATTTGCTATTGCAAAATAATAGTTTCGTGTATATAATGTGGGACAAAGTGGTGGATAAGTGGAAGAAAGTGGGGATAAGATGCTGGCAGGGTGCTTCGAGCATAAGCTGGATAATAAGGGCAGAGTCGTTCTTCCGGCGCGTTTCAGAGGCGAGCTGGGTAATGTTGTCGTGGCTACTATCGGCTTTGAGCACTGCATTATTCTTTACACACTTCCACGCTGGCAGGATTTTGAGGGTAAGCTTAATACTTTGCCTTCGTTTAAGAAGTCAACACGCGACCTGCGCAGAGCTTTGTTCTCTAATGCGATGGAGCAGGAGATAGATGCCGCAGGTCGCATTATTCTTCCTCTTTCTCTCCGCAATTATGGAGGTATCAGCCAGAATATAACGATTGTCGGTGTAGATGATCATATTGAAATTTGGAGTACGGAAAGATGGAATGAATATAACAGCAGTCTGCCTGATTTGGCTGAGCTTTCCGAGGAACTGGAGGGAATATGACGGAGCATATCCCTGTAATGCTCGGTGAGGTGCTTGAAGCATTGCAGCCGTGGGATAAGGTTTTAACGGTGGTTGATGCCACTCTCGGTCTTGGAGGCCACAGCGCAGAAATTCTTTCGAAGTGCAGTAATGCCTATGTCGTCGGATTTGACCAAGATGCTGACGCACGGAGGGCAGCTGCGGAAAATTTGGCTGTATACAGCGGTCGTTTTGATATCGCAGCCGATAATTTCCGTAATATCGGGTCGCTGATTGAAAGAAAGGATTTTAAGGCAGACGCGGTGCTTTTTGACCTAGGTGTTTCAAATTTGCAGCTGACTGAGGCGGAAAGAGGTTTTTCGTTTCAGGAGGACGGTCCTCTTGATATGCGGATGGATAAGGGAGAGGGAATTGAAACAGATCTTACCGCAGGTGAAATTATAAATACTTGGACGATTAAGGATTTGACGGAGATTTTCAGAGAGCTTGGCGAGGAAAGGTTTGCTTATCAGATTGCACGCGGCATTGTGAGAGCAAGAGAGCACGGCGAAACGGTTAGTTCTACTGCAGAGTTGGTTGGACTTATAAGGCGGATTCTTCCTGAGCCTGTTCAGAGAAAAATGGGCGGACATCCTGCAAGGCGTGTTTTTCAGGCGCTGAGGATAGCCGTTAATCATGAGCTTGATGCTTTGGATAAGGCGTTGGACGGAGCGTTGGAAATTCTTGCTCCGGGCGGAAAGGTTATAGTTATTTCGTATCATTCGCTTGAGGACAGAATGGTGAAAAAGCGTTTCAGGCTGTGGAAGGAACAGGAAGCAGGAGAGCTTAATCCGAGAAAAGCTCTTGTTCCGACGGAGGATGAAATTGAGAGAAACAGGAAATCCAGAAGTGCGAAGCTGAGGGTTTTTGTTAAAAATTAAGGAAAGGGGATTTGGGCAATGCGTTGTGAAGAGGGCGCAAGGGGAGCAAATGTAACAGTGCTGCTTGTGTGTTTCTTAAGTGTGTTTGTCAGTGCGGGGCTGTTGTTGAGTTTCAGGCTGCATGCTGCGGGGCTCGAAAGCCGTATGGCTGAGGCAATCGGTAAAATTGAGACCTGCAGAACTGAGAATGTGCTGATGGAACGTAAGTGCACGAATCTGCTTTCCTCAGATAATGTTTATGTATATGCCAAGGAGCATTTTAATATGGAAATAGCTCCCGCAGAGTCGGTAATATATGTTGATGCCGGCGATGTAACGGCGGCAAGGGTATCTGTTGCTTCTTCTGCGGCATCAGAGCCTAGTGTGTTTGACCGTTTTAATCCGTTCTTAAAGCAGGCACATGCAAACAACTAATCATGAAGATGTAAATATTCCGCATTTTTCAAAGTCAGTATGGCTGCTGGCGTATGGCTTAATAGCTGTGCTCTGTGCATGGACAGCTTGGATTTCGTTAAAACCGGACATCAGAATAATCAATCAGTCACACAGTCAGTACTGGGCAAATGTATCAATGAGTGCAACACGCGGAAATATTATGGATCGTAATGGTGAAGTGCTGGCATCTTCTGTTCCTACGTCCAGTTTTTTTATTGACCCGAAGATGTGGGATACCAAAAATGCTCATTATTTGAGAAGTTATTTTGGTGAGGAAGCGGCAAGAAAATTTTCTGTGAAACAGCGCGGTCGTTTTTATTGGCTGAAGAGGAATATGCGTGTTGAGGATGCGGATGAGATAAAGGGTCTGCATCTTCCGGGGTTGTTTACAAAAACTGAATATGTAAGAAGTTATCCTAACGGAGCTATGGCTTTTCATCTGTTAGGGCATTGTGATGTTGACGGCTATGGTCAGGCAGGTATTGAACTTGCGTGGAATCATATATTGTATTCACCTGCCCGTACGCGTTTTATGACAAGGTCGGGAAAAAATATGCAGGGTGCTGTTGGCATATCTGATGATAATAGAAAGGCTTCAGGTTCTCTGAAACTTACGATTGATTCAAGGGTGCAGAAGATATTGGAGCATTATCTTGTTGACGGCGCGCAGAAGGCAAATGCAAAATGGGCTGCCGGTATATGTGTAAACCCAAAAACAGGTGAAGTAATCGCAATGGCGAGTTATCCTACTGCCGACCCGAATGACAGAAGCACGTTCAGCGGTGAAGATGTGCGCAGAAATAATGTAATCAGCCGCAATTATGAGCCGGGGTCAATTTTTAAGCCGATTATGACTTCTATCGCGATTGAAGCGGGGGCGGCTAATAAGAATACCAGTCATTATCAGTGCAGCGGAACGATTCAGTATGCTGACAAAATTATCAGGTGTAATAACAGGACAGCTCACGGTTCGGAAGATCTTATGCATGTGCTGATGAATTCTTGCAATGTCGGTATGTCCACAATGTCACGCGGCGTTAAAAGAGAACAGGCATACGGCATGCTGAAACAGCTTGGTTTTGGAGAGCGTTCTGGAATTGAAATTGCCGGTGAAGAGAGAGGATTGATTAAATCTCCCGAGGATTGGATTGGAACTGTGCCTGCAAATGTGTTTATTGGGCAGGGTATTTCAGTAACCGCAATTCAGGAAGTTATGGCTATATCAGCTATAGCAAACGGCGGTATGCTGATGAAGCCGTATATTGTCAAGGAAGTGATTGATAATTATAACAGAACTGTTCACCAGGGCAGTTCAAGAGTACGCGCACAGGTTATGTCGCAGGAAACAGCGGCCTTTTTGAGGACTGCAATGGGAATGGTTGTTGCGGAAGGCGGCGGACAAAGGGCAAAATCGGACAAGGTTAGAATAGCAGGTAAGACCGGAACAGCACAGGTTGCCGAAAAGGGTGAATATCAGACAGGAAGATATGTAGGTTCTTTTGTGGGGTTCTGGCCTGTTGAAAATCCGAAGTATGCGATGCTTATAAGTATAGGTGAACCGCAGGGGAGTTATTACGGAGGTGTAATTTCAGCGCCGGTATTTAAGGCTATAGTTGAAGAAATTGAAGCAAAGGTGCCAAAACAGACGATATAGGAGGGCGCAGTTATGAAATTTAATAGACTTGCAGAAGAACTCAGCAGGGAAAGTTTTGAATTTTGTATTGCAAATGCCGCAGATGTAGAGGTAAATTTCCTTACTGCCGACAGCAGAAAAGTGACGGCAGAGTCTGTTTTTGCCTGTGTAAAGGGTGATCACTGCGACGGTCACGACTTTGCCGCAGCAGCAGTGCGGCAGGGCGCTGCTGCGCTTGTGTGTGAGCGCAGGCTTGAGGATATTAATGTTCCGCAGATAATTTGTGCTGATGTCCGCAGATATATGGGCCGCATTGCTTCATGTCTGTATGGCAGACCGGCTGATAAGCTGAAGCTTGCGGCAGTTACGGGAACTACAGGAAAAACTACTTCAACATTTATGACCAAGGCAATTTTGGATTATGCTGGAGTTAAATGCGGATTACTCGGAACAGTATATTATGATGATGGCAAGGTAACTGAAGAGGCTCAGAGAACAACCCCTGAAGCCGATATTGTTCAGTATAAACTCAGCAGAATGCTCCAAAACGGCTGTAAGGCATGTGTTATGGAAGCGTCTTCTCATGCGATAGTGCAGGGCAGGCTTGACGGGTGTCGTTTTGATGCGGCAGGTTTTACGAATCTTACACAGGACCATCTTGATTATCATAAGACAATGGAAAGCTATTTCAGCGCAAAGAAAAAGCTTTTTAAGGAATATATGCGTGATGAATGGAAAGTATCTTTGTATGCGGACAATGTATATGGCAGACAGCTGCGCGATGAATTCTGCGGCAATGCAGTGTCGTACAGTCTTAAGGATGAAACTGCGGAGTATTTTGCAGAACTTTTATCAGTTTCTGTTCAGGGAATGGAGATAAAACTTAAGTGTGGTGAAGATATTTTTTTAACAAAACTTCCGCTGATTGGCGAGCATAATATGCTTAATGCGCTGCAGGCTTTGAGTATTGCAAAATTTTTCGGTGTTGATACTGCGATGGGAGTGAAAGCTCTCGAGATGATGCCGCAGGTTCCCGGCAGGCTTGAGCGATATGTTATAAAAGGTTCCGGATGTTGTGTAATTGACTATGCACATGCCCCTGACGGCATGGAGAAACTTTTGACAGCTCTCCGCTCTGTGTGTTCAGGGAGACTTATAGCTGTATTTGGCGCAGGCGGAGACAGAGATAAGACTAAACGGCCGATAATGGGAGAAATTGCTTCAAGGCTTTCTGACTGTGTAATACTGACAAGCGATAATCCGCGCAGTGAGGACCCCGAAGTAATAATTGATGCTCTTGAAGATGGTGTAAGGCAGCACGAAACCAGATATTTAAGAATTGCTGACAGAAGAGAAGCAATATACGCAGGACTTTCCATGATGACAGAAAATGATATTGTTGCAGTTGTAGGCAAAGGTCCTGAAAGTTATATGGAAATTAAGGGCAAAAAGATTCCTTATATGGATAAAAATGTTCTCAGTGACTGGTGCAGAAAAGAAGGGAGAGAAACGGTATGAGCAAAATAATGAGAGCTTCGGAAGCCGCAGAGATTTGCGGAGGCAGACTCTATGGCAGTGATGCCGGAATTTGTCGTAACTGGAGAGTTGACAGCCGTGATATTTCCTTTGGAGATGCCTTTGTTGCCGTAAAGGGTGAAAAGACTGACGGGCATCTTTATGTCAGCCAGGCTGTATCACGCGGCGCGAAGATGCTTCTTGTAAATATCGACAAGGTCGCTGAACTGAAACTTGATACATCAGATTACAGCGGCATAAGCACAATTGCCGTAGAAGACACTGTTAAAGCACTGAGTGTGCTTGCGCATGCGCATTTTGAGCGTGTTGCTCCGCAGGTTATTGGTATTACCGGCAGTGTCGGCAAAACAACTACAAGGGAACTTCTCGTAGCCGCGCTTGGCAGAAAATACAGAATTCACAGTGCGATACGCAGTTTTAATACAACTATAGGGTGCAGTTTAGTCGTTCTTGGAATGTGTGCGGATACAGAAATGCTTGTTCTTGAATTCGGGACAAATCATTTTGGTGAAATTGAAGAGATGACGTCAATTTTCCCGCCGGATACTGCAATGATTACAGAAATAGCGCCTGCGCACCTGGCAGGATTTGGCAGTATAGGCGGTGTGTTGAAGGCCAAGCTGGAAATTTGCTCGCAGGGTATTAAGGTGCTTGTTTATAATGCCGATAATGTTTTGCTAAAAGATGCCCTTCTTGCAGGTGTAAAAGCCGAAAAACTTATCGGCGTGGGTTACAGTGAGAACGCTGATTTGAAGATTGAACATACAAAAATTTCTCTGAATGGGGACGGCGCAAAGATATGTTCATCGTATTCCTCATCAGACAGCAGTATTGTCTGCAGTACAAATTTATTTGGCAGACAGCATGCTTATAACACAGGATACGCACTTGCTACCGCGCGTTATTACGGTGTGTCGGATGATGATATTAAAGCCGCTTTTGAAGAATTTAAACCAATAAGCGGCAGAGGCGTATGTAAAAAACTTTCAGCAAATTCATGGCTTATAGATGAATCATACAATGCCAATCCTACATCGATGAGAGCTGCGCTTGAGAATCTGTTTGAGGTTTCGGGCAGCAGCAGAAAGTATGCTGTACTCGGAGGAATGAGAGAACTCGGAAAGGATAGTTCGTACTGGCATAAGGAAATATTACTTCTAGCAAAACAATGTGATAAATTGTTCCTTCTTGGCAGTGAATGGGAAGGAATTACACTTACGGAAAATGCAATACTGTATAATAGTTTTAAGGAACTTACAGACTCGGTTGTTTCGGAGGATCTGTCGGATACTATTATGCTGGTTAAAGGCTCAAATTCTTACGGTCTCAAAGGACTTGTAACAGTATTGACGGAGGGTTAAACAATGTCGGTGTTTTTGATACTTCTCGGTATCCTTCTTACTGCGCTTTTTGCGGAAGTTATTCTGCAGCATTTTTGGATAACTCAGATGCTGAGACTGAAAATTGAACAGGTAACAAAAATGTACGGACCAAGCTGGCATGACAAAGCAAAGATGGGTACACCGTCTATGGGCGGAGTTGTTTTTGTGCTTGTTTATCTTCTTATGTTTGTGCCGATTTCAATTTATTGTAATTTTCCTTCAGATCTTGTGCTTTGTGCACTGGGATATCCGTTTGCTGCAGCATGTGTAGGTTTTGCCGATGACTGGCTTAAGTATGTACGCAATTCAAGTGAAGGTCTGAGAAGTCTGCAGAAACTTTTTATCCAAATTTTAATTACACTGCCTGTGGCTGTTTATATGGTTGATGGGGATATGTCTCTCATAGGCAGTATTGTCCTGCCTCGCGCTGCAGGTATTTTGCTTGCTGTTTTCGCAGGAGTCGGTATTCTTAATGCTGTTAATGTAACAGACGGACTTGACGGACTTGCCGCAGGATGTGTGCTTATAACTTTTGCCGGTATAAAGATGTTTTTGGCAGTAGATCCGCTGAGTGAGGTGTTGGTTGTTATCAATGCAGGTATATGTTTGGGTTTTCTCTGGCATAACGCAAATCCTGCGAAAGTTTTTATGGGTGACTGCGGTTCACATTTTCTTGCAGCGGTGATCTTTGTTGTTTGTTTGATGTGCGATGCCGTTATTTATTTGGTGCCGTTGTGCTTCATATTTGTAGTTGAAATTATGTCTGTTGCCATACAGATTTTCACTATACGCAAACTGCATAAAAAGGTTTTCCTGATGAGTCCTGTACATCATCATTTCGAGCTTAAAGGCTGGGGAGAGAATCAGGTAGTAATGCGTTTTTGGATAATGCATCTACTCGGAGTGATTATTTGTACCGCGGTATTCGCAGCTATGGAAAGATTCCTGTAAGGTTGAAGAATTATGATAAATAATCTTAACGGTAAGAGAATATGTATAATAGGCGCCGGTGTAAGCGGCTGTGCAGTTGCCAAGGTTGCGTCTGCCCATGGCGCCGATGTTTTTGTATCTGACGGAAAGGAAATTCCAGATGAGAGAAAACGGATGTTTGCCGCAGAAAACATTAGTTGGGAAGAAAATGGCAACAGCAGCAGAGTTCTAGAATGTGATGAAATAGTTGTAAGTTCAGGAATTCCGCCGTATATACCAATAATAAAAGCCGCAGAGGAGCATGCTGTCAGATTGACCGGAGAACTTGATTTTGCGGCCAATTATCTTAAGGGTAAAATTATTGCTGTTACAGGCAGCAACGGCAAAACAACGACGTGCTCGGTAATTGGCGGCCTTCTGAAGAAAAGCGGCTACAACTGTGCGATTGCCGGAAATATTGGAGTTGGTGTGGCAGAACTCGCAGACAAAGAATTTGACTATATAGCAATGGAGTTGAGCAGCTTCCAGCTTTACTGGTCAACGCATTTTAAATGTGACGCGGCAGTAATTACAAATCTTGCTCCTGACCACATTAACTGGCATGGCTCGTACGAAAACTATATTGCCGCTAAAGCAAATCTTTTCCGCTGCCTTAAAGAAAACGGAGCAGCGATATGTCAAAAACGCGATACGGAAGTTTTGCGTATTACAAAGGGAACAGATATTTATCGGCTTGGCTGGGAAGAAGACTGCAGAATATTTCTGAATCGTCAGAATAAAGCTGCGTATCTTGATTCTGAAGAACTATTTTCTTTTGCAGATGTTAACCTGTTGGGTGACCACAATATGGAGAATCTTGCCATGGCACTTGCAGCTGTAAAATTAGCGGGGGCAACGGTTAATAAATCTTTTCTCGCTGAATTAAAGGCTCCTGAACATCGTTGTGAATATGTCGGAGAAACAAACGGCATCGCATTTGTAAATGATTCTAAAGGTACCAATGTTGCAGCGTCCGTAACGGCAATGTCCTCTCTGCAGGGAAGCAAAATTATAATTTTGGGCGGACAGGGCAAAGGTGAAGAATACGGACCTCTTGCTGAGGCTGTTTGCAAGTATGTCAAAAGTGCCGTAATTATTGGCAGTGAAAAAGAGAAAATTGCAAGAGCTTTGGATGACTTTGGGTATGTGAATTATCAATTTGCCGAGGATATGGGTGATGCAGTAAGAAAAGCATACGAGAAAGCAGATAATGGTGATATGGTACTTTTGTCGCCTGCCTGTACAAGCTGGGATATGTATCCGAATTTTGAAACCAGAGGAGAAGATTTCCGTGCAAAAGCCATGGAAATTATTAACAAAAACTGATAATGGCTAAAAGCAGTTTCAGAATCAATCCGGTGTTATGGTGCGTACCGCTTGTGTTAAGCGGTATTGGAATTTTGCTTATAGTTTCCACTACAGGCCCCAGCGCATTCAGCGTCAGCGGTACACCGTACCAAATTGGTCAAAAACAGCTTTTATGGCTTGTGTTTGGAATTATTATGGCCGGAATTATATACAGTGTCCCGCTTAAATTCTGGCGTAATTACAGTAGAATTATACTGTGGATTGCATGGGGACTGACGTGGCTTCCAAAAATACCGGGCATTGGTATGTCTGTCGGCGGGGCAAGACGATGGTTTCGTATTCCCGGAATTGCCATATCATTCCAGCCAAGTGAACTTCTTTGTTTGGCGATGGCTTTTCATTTGGCAAATATGTTGTCAAGAAAAACAGATAAGTCTGACGGCAGCTTGTTTAACAGTGTAGTGAAATTGGTTGGGTTCTGCATATTACCCGTTATTGCACAGCCAGATTTAGGAACAACAATTGTACTGATGGTTATATCAATCGGTATGTTTATTGAAAGAAAAGGGTGGAAGTACCCGTTGAGGGTAGCTGGTTTGGTGATTGTAGGTATCATTGGATTAATTTATACAGCACCCTACCGCGTAAGACGCTTTAATGCATGGCTTGACCCTTGGTCAGACCCGTTTAACAGAGGTTATCAGACAATCCAGGGACTTATTGCCTTTGCAAACGGAGGTGTATGGGGAAGCGGACTTGGTCATGGTTTTCAGAAGCTAAATTATCTTCCTGCAGCATATACAGATTTTATTTTTGCGGCAATAGGTGAGGAAATGGGTGTTATCGGAACACTGTTTCTTTTGACAATTTTTGCTTACTGGCTTTCACAGGTTGCAAAAGTGTATTTTAACTGCGAAGACAGTTTTATGGCTTCTCTGACATGGGGGCTTGCTTTAACGGTTATCTTCCCGATGGCCTTAAATGTAGGCGGGGTGACAAGGCTGCTTCCTTTGACAGGAATGCCGTTTCCGTTTCTGAGCTATGGTGGCACTTCCCTGATAATGATGTGGTCTAAAGTAGGCCTGATAACGCGTCTTGAAAAGGAGAGCGACCCGGGTTATGAATACTGATAAAAGAATATTCCTGGTTGCAGGCGGTACAGGAGGACATATATGGCCGGCAATTTCATTCGGAAAATGGCTGGAACAGCATGTGCCAAATATAAAAGTTGATTATATATGCGGAAGCCGGCCTTTGGAAAAGGAAATATATTCTGCAGCCGAGTGTGAGCCGTTTATTCTCCCCATGTTAGGTTCACCGTTAACCGGAAGTATCAAAGAAAAAGGCAAAAGGTTAAAAGCTCTTTTAAAATCATTTTTTGATGCAAAGGGAATAATAAAGAGAACATCTCCGGATTTTATTTTGTTATTTGGAGGATATGTGTCATTCCCTGTGCTGCTTGCCGCGAGACACGCAAAAATCCCTGTGGCTGTTCAGGAACAAAATGCGTATGCGGGAAAGGTTACACGCTATGCTGCGGCAAAAAAAGTACCTGTGTACAGCGGCTGGAGCGAGTGTCTGCCGCTTAAGAACAATAGTTACATGAGAACAGGTGTGCCGGTAAGGAAATTTCGTGTACTTAGACAGGAAGATGCGTGGAAAAAACTTGGTCTTGCAGATGAATTTCCGTCAGGGAAAAAGGTTGTGGTAATGACAGGTTCACTTGGCAGCCGGTCAGTAAAAGATCAAATATGCAGCCTTGCAGCCAAAGAGCCGTTTTGCAAATGGACATTTCTGTTTCCTGCTGTAGCTGAAAAAATTGAAAAAGTTTCAGATAATGTATATTTGCTGCCAAAAGTATGGGAAACAGAAAAATTATTCAGTGTTGCTGATATGATTATAGTGCGTGCCGGAGGATCTTCTCTGACTGAAATCGGGACATTGGGGATTCCTGCACTGATTATTCCATGGGAAAAAGCAGTTGATAATCACCAATTTCACAATGCGGTTGCTTTTGCTGCTGAAAATACTGCGTTACTGTGGAACGGGAAATGCGAAAAAGAACTTTCGCAAAAAATGCTTAAACTTGAAAAACTGTCAGAAAAAAAAGAACAAATTATGTCATCTCAATTGTATAATAATTCTGACAGAATATGTGCCGGATTATGGGCTGAAATTTCATCTCGTTGCTGAGAGGGGTTTGAATTATGCAACCGGATATTGAACTGAAAACAAAAAATATACATCTTATGGGTATTGGCGGAGCTGGTATGAGCGGGCTTGCTATTTTGCTGGATCAGCTTGGAGCAAATGTTTCAGGCTGTGATGAGGGAAACAATACTTATACAGAGAAACTCAAAAAACATGGAATTGCCATTGAACACGGGCATTCTGCCAGTCATTTTGAAAAGTACAACCCGGATATAGTAGTTTTTTCGAGTGCTATTCCGCAGGATCATCCTGAAATGACTGCTGCTTGGCAAAAGGGAATAAAAGTTTCAAGGCGTGCGGAAGTTCTCAGTATCATTTTCAATGCAAGACGAGGTGTCGGAATAGCAGGTACTCACGGTAAAACCACAACATCATCAATGATTTCGCTTACTGCTGAAATGGCGGGCATAGATCCTTCTGTAGCTGTAGGCGGTGAGGTTATAGAAATCGGCACTAATGCAAAATTAGGCAAAGGAGAGTATATGGTTGCAGAACTTGACGAAAGCGACCGCTCGTTTGTTTATTTCCATCCTGAAATTGCAGTGATAACCAACATTGATTGGGATCACAGAGATCACTATATGACTTTTAAGGCAGTGACTGACGCATTTAATGAGTTCTTGTCCAATAGAAAAGAAATGGGAAAAAATATTCTTTGCATGGAAGACCCTGGTGTCAAAATATTGTTCAGCGACTATGGTGTTAAAGACGGTGTAGTAACTTACGGATGGGGAACATCATGGAACTGGGGCGCAGCTGATATAAAACATCTTAACGGTGGAGGCGCCAAATACAGATTATACCATGATGGCAAGGAAGTAGATGAAGTTGAACTGAAGGTCTCCGGTGAACACAATATTTTAAACTCGCTTGCTACATGTGCGGCAGCATTTGAAATGGGCATACCTTTTGATGTGGTTAAAAGAGCACTTGCCTGTTTCAGCGGAGCCAAACGCCGTCTTCAGAAAATGGGTCAAGTCGGAGACATCCTCGTATATGATGATTATGGGCATCATCCGAACGAAATAAAAGCAACACTGAACACCGTTCGTAAAATTTTTGCAGGCAGAAGAATAATTGCAGTATTTCAGCCGCATCGTTTCAGTCGAACAGCCGCGCTTTATAAAGAGTTTGCGCAAGTACTTTCATATGCTGACAGAGCGTTTATTCTGCCAATTTATTCTTCATCGGAAGAGCCGATGGAGGGAGTTTCCTCACAGATGATTTTTGATGCTATAACACCGGATAAAAAATCCCACTATGAACTTTGCGGCAATTTTGATGATCTTCTTAAGTCAGTGTGTAATATGGCAAGTGATGGAGACATAATACTGACAATTGGTGCCGGCAGTGTTGGTACGCTTGGAAAAAGGATATGCGAAACTTTAAGTGCCATTAGAGGAGAAAAATAGTTTGTTGAAGGGATATTCTCTTAAAGAATTTAACAGCTGGCATACAGGCGGAAAATGTTCACTGATAATTGCACCTCATACTGTTGGTGAGGCGATTGATTTTTTGACCTGTTGCAAAAATGAACACAAAGATTTTTATATTCTCGGCGGCGGAACAAACGTGCTTGTAGCTGAAGGATTTATTGACAAGGCAGTCTTGTATACAGGGCACATTAAGAAACTCAGTGTCACAGATAAAGGTGATTATACAGAATTGGACGCTGCGTGCGGGTGTACTACAAAACAACTGATAGCCTATGCTTTGCAAAACAGTTTAAGCGGACTTGAATTTCTAACCGGTATTCCGGGCACTTTGGGTGGAGCACTAAACGGAAATGCAGGAGGACGTTCAGATAAAGGATTTAACAGAATTGTTTCTGAAATTACAACGATAGATAAGAATTGCCAAATAAAAAAATATGCACCAGACGAGATAATGTGGCGTTACAGAACATGTCCTGTAGATACTGATGATTTGCTTATTGCATCATGCAAAATGATTCTTTATAAGATGCCGCAAGAAAATATTATAAAAGAAATACGCCAATATGCCGAATTAAAAAAAGGACAGCCTATCGGCAGAGCTACTGCAGGTTGTGTTTTTAAAAATCCACAGGGATACAGTGCAGGCAGACTTCTTGACGAGTGCGGATGTAAAGGATTGGCTGTCAGAGATGCTGTCGTATCTGAATCACATGCAAATTTCATTGAAAATAAGAAAAATGCATCATCTGATGATATATTTGAGCTTATTAATATATGCAGGCAGAAAGTATATGAACGTTTCGGAGTAAAATTAGAATATGAGATACAATTCATCGGAGACTTCAAGGAAGAGTAATCGCGGAAGAAAAATATTTATACTGGTTGTTGTTTTGTTCTTAGGAATTTGCGTTTCCTTGGAAACACGGATGCATATTTGCCGTTTGAAAAGTATTGAAGTACAGCCTGTAAATTTAATACCTGCATCGGCACTCAGAAACAATATTACAGTTTTACATAAACATTTTTGGCCTGCACTGTTTTTAGGACGTAAAGCATATACCAGACAGATTGAGTCTGTATATCCGGTCAAATGTAACCTGATTTGCTCTGGATGTGGTCATATGATTCTTAAAACAGAGGCACTTAAGCCGATATTTAAAATGTGCTGGAATAATAAATTCTGGTATGTGTCTGCTGATGGCAGAATATGGCCTACAGATTTAGAGACAAATAAAAACTTAAATTTTCAGCAATTTAATCCCCCCATTATTTATTGGGGAGACAACAGAGTATCCCCATACGAAATAGGTAAAAATGAGGGGAATATCATGAAGACCTCATTACCATTGGAGAATATTCTCGGTTGGTATGAAGATATGAAGTCTGTAGGATGGATACGTAAAGTTGCAAAAATATATGCTGTAACGGATGACGGTATGCAGAAAGTAAAACTGGTTTTTAAGAGACGTGACGGCACAGAGGGAGGGGCTGTGCTTATGCCTGATGAGCGTGATAGGTGGGTTGTTTTAGCCCTTGCAGTTAATAAAATCTGTAATGATTTGCAGACATTGTCGCAAGATGACTTTATAGATGCGACTTATAAAGATAAAATTTTGGTAAAAAGTGCGGCGCAATAAAATGCGCTGATGTTAGGAGGGATACGATATGTTTGGAAAATCATCTTCTGCCGAGTATATACATGACCCAGAGTTAATTGTTGGGCTTGATATTGGAACAAGTAAAATATCGGTCATAGTTGCGGAGAAAGAAGATGGCTATAATAAACCGCAGATAATCGCGGTAGATGCCATTCCTACTGAAGGTATGAGAAAAGGCGCTATAGTTAATGCAGACCTGGTATCAAAAGCGATAAAAAATGTTATCAGTTCCGCTGAAAATATTGTCGGACAGCCCTTGAAAAAAACGTCAGTGGCTTTCTCGTGCGGAGAAGACATGACGTGTGTGATAACCTCTGGCAAACAGATACTTGGAGTTAACGCAAGACCTGTTACGGAAGAAGATATTGAACGTGTAATGCAACTAGCAAAAGAAGACCTTGCAGTACCTTCAAATAAGTCTGTGATACATACCATTCCGATAAAATACCAGCTGGATGATACAGAATTGGAAAACCCTCTTACGATGACAGGAAGAATATTGACAGTAGAACTTGAGTCTGTTATGGTTTCTTCGAGTATAGTCCAGAACGTAATATCATGTGTGCGCCATGCAGGAATAGAGGTTGAAAATCTTATTCTTAAACCGCTTGCTTCGTCACTTTCCGTAATAACCAGAGAAGAAGCACAAGGTGGTGCAATAGTTCTTGATATTGGCGCTGGAACTACAAGTATTACTGTTTATTCCGAAGGTCATCCTGTATATCTTGGAATGGTGCCCATTGGCGGAGACCATATTACAAATGATCTTGCAACTATTCTTAAAATTCCGCTGAATAATGCCGATGAACTTAAACAGGCGGTAGCGTTGTGTGAACTTGAAGATGATAGTGATGAAACTGTGCAGTTTATATATAACGGCAGGCCGTATAGTGTTCTGTATAATGATATAACTGAAATTATTTCATGCAGACTTGAAGAATTGTGCGAAGATTTTGTTATTCCGAAGATAACAGATTCCGGAATTAAATCATTTCCAGGCGGTATCATTTTAACAGGCGGATGTTCAAAAACTGCTGGTATTGATATCTTAATACGTGATATGTTTGATCTTCCTGTCAGAATTGCTGTTCCGTCTGTCGCATTGGCAATGCCATACGGTCGAAATACGCAGGAATATTCAGCGGTAGCCGGTATTATTGAGTATGTGACCGAAAAACATAATAACAGGTACAGGTATATTGATGAAGTTCCTAAAACAGAGGAAGTACAGTTTACTAATAAAACAAGCCATTCGGTAGAATCGAAACATCAGAGTCTGAATAATAAAAAAGAGAGAAGAAAGGTAGATATTGCCAGCAAATTGAACGGCTTGTTAGATAAAGTTAAGGAATCTTTTGATGACATATTCTAAGTATGGAGGGATGTATTATGGAAAACACAGATATTTTTCAACTTGATAAGTCAAATTATCCGACACGTGAAGTTATCAAAGTTGTAGGTGTCGGTGGAGCTGGCAATAATGCGCTGAACCATATTATCCGCGGCGGAGTCAGCGGTGTTGAATTCATTGCAGTTAATACTGATATTGCTCACCTTGAACTTTCTGAGGCACAGAACAGAATGATTCTGGGCAAAGAACTGACAAAAGGCTTAGGGGCAGGCTCTAACCCTGAAGTTGGACAGAAAGCCGCACAGGAGTCAAGAGATGAAATTCGTACGGCAGTAGATGGAGCAGACATGGTATTTGTGGCTGCTGGTATGGGCGGTGGAACTGGAACAGGAGCGGCACCTGTTATAGCACAGATTGCAAGGGAAACTGGCGCTTTGGTTATAGCTGTCGTTACCCTGCCGTTTGGTTTTGAAGGTCGGAGACGTATAATGCAGGCACTTAAGGGTGTTGAAACACTGAGAGATAAGGTTGATGCTCTTATAGTGATTCCGAATGACAAACTTCTCGGTATAGCGGATAACAAGACTTTAATTAATGATGCTTTCGGCGAAGCTGATAATATTTTGCACCAGGCTGTTCAGGGTGTTACTGATTTAATACTTCGCCCTGGCATTGTTAATGTTGACTTCGCGGACGTGCGCACAGTTATGTCAAATGCAGGACCTGCTATTATGGGTATAGGCGAAGGTTACGGCGATGACAGAGCTAGACTGGCTGCGGCGAATGCCATAAACAGTCCACTGATGGAAACTAGAATGAATGGAGCTAAAGGTATTCTTGTCAATATCACAGGTTCAAATGTTAGAATTCATGAAGTTAATGAAGCAATCAGAATGATAACAGAAGCTGCAAGTGATGATGCGTATATAATCTGGGGACATGTATATGACCCTGATATGGAAAATAATCTCCAGATTACAGTTATTGCAACAGGATTTGAAGAAATCCCTGATTATAAGATGCAGTATAAGTGTAATACGCGCCCTTCACGAAAACCAGTGCCTGCCCAAACTAAACCAGAAACCCAGCCGGCGCTTAAGCAAGAAATAACACAATCTGTTGCTAGTGAACTGCACGAATCCCGTCTAGTCTACAGTAATTCACAGCCTCAGAGACTTGTATTTAATAATATCAATCAGCAAACAGAGGCGCAGACAAAAATAAATGTGCAGCCTGTTGCAACTGAAAGCATGCAAGAAAATGATCTTGCGGCACAACCGTATAATGTAACTGTGAATGCTAATGTACAGAGAGTGGTTCCTGTAAAGAATCCTCCTTATGATGGCAGCATAAATCAGACCGCGACAGGTAGTAATATGGTCAAAAAAGTGAATTTGATTAACAGTATTGACAATAAAGAGGAATACTCTAAAGAAATTCAGTCTTCTCCTCAGTCTGTCAGACGTATTTCGACGTTTGAAAAAGTTACGTCACACCTTTTTTCAAGCGGGAACAAAGATGTAGATGGATATGATTCCCCCGCAATTTTCCGTCGCAGACAAAAAGACGGTGATTCAGAGAATTAATGGGTAAAGTTACCGAGTGGAAAAGCTGGGAAGAGTATCGGCGCAGCGAACACTGGGCTGTTGCATTGCCTAAGGGTGGAAATATCCCTTGGGCAATGTTTTATCCTGCTGATTATGCTATTGGTTCTGCCAACCTTGGGTATCAGTATGTATTTCGTAAACTAAGAGAGGCTGGTGTGCAAGCAGAACGATTCTTTTTGTCTCCTGTTCCCTACAGATCTGTTGATGCAGACACATTGTTAGAACGTTTTCCGATTATAAGTGCTAGTATTGCATATGAGCCGGATGCAGAAGTGTTTTTTAAATGGCTTCACAATGCAAATATACCGCTTGACCCATATGAACGAAAAGAGGGTAATTATCCTCTTGTAATAGTTGGTGGTGCTGTAACTTACATCAACCCTTTGTTGATATCTGCTGTTGCTGATGTTGTTATTCTCGGAGACGGTTTGGATGTGATTTCAACACTTCTTGATGTGCTTACTGAGTATAATAATGATAGGGACAGAGAAAAAATTTGGTACAGATTGTCAGAACATGAGTCAATTTTTGTGCCGCCTGTGGAAATTATAGATGAGAGAATTACGGTAAATAAGAAAATCTGCCGGAATCAGCCAATGACATCAGAATATCCTGTACATAGTAGCTGGATTACTAATAAAGGTGCTTTTGGAAATACTATGCTGCTTGAACTTCAGCGAGGGTGTATAAGAAACTGCAGCTACTGCACACTGCCGGCATGTTTCGGAAAAGTGCGTTTTAGGGATTTTTCACTAATTGAGAGTACTCTTACAGGACTTTTGGATGAAATAGATTTTGACCAGATAGGGCTTATAACTCCTGAAGCCGGTGATTATCCTGATATTGACAAGGTGCTTGATATCATCGAAAACTGTGGAAAGTCAGTTTCATTCGCATCATTAAGACTTGACAGACTGACAGATAAGATGCTCTCAGTACTTTCAAGAGGAGGAAGACACAGTATAACTGTTGCTCCCGAAACAGGAAACAATGAATTACGGGTATCCTGTGGTAAAAAATTTACCAATACACTGATTATTGATAAATTGAAAGCAGCAGCAAAGCATGGTATAAAAAATGTTAAGATGTATTTTATGCTAGGACTTCCTAATGAGACTGACGAGGATGTTAAAGCGATTGCAGATCTTTGTGCTGAAATTATTGACGTAACAGGCTTAAAGCTTGTTATTTCAGCTGGTTCTTTTATTCCTAAACCATGGACTAAGTGGCAGATGGAACCGTTTATCGGTACCTCTGAAATTAAAAGGCGTTACAAATTACTTTCGACCGAAGTGCGTAAGATGAAGAGAAAAACTCCGAAACTCAGGCTGACAAGTGCAAAAGAAGCTGAAACTGAATTTCTGCTTGCATGGGCAGGGATTCATGAAAGCAGAAAACTGTCCGAGGATGTTAGAAAATATGGCCATATGAAGTTTACAAACACAAACAGAGAAAGAACTATTGAGGAATTGAAACACTTTACTTAAGGGGTGATATTATTGCTCTCAAGAAAAGAAAAACAGCAGAAAAAAAAGACAATAGCAACTTTTGGACAGTTTATTTTGCCGCTGACGATAATTGTTGCATTTGCTCTTGTATTTTTTAGTGTAAAACTTTTTTTTAATTCTACTCCTGTTATTATTAGAGAGCAGGATGCAATGGAACAGGAAGATAGAGAAATAAAGCAGCTTATCAAAAGCAAAATTGCAGAGAAAAAAAACGCTGTTGCTCCTGATAAGACTGATAATGTAGGACTGAAACAGCCTGAAAAGAAACAGTCAGAACAGGTGGGGACTGTCATAAATCAACCAACTGAAGGTCAGCAGGTACAACTTGCAGCCGCAAGGCCTGTACTTAGTAAAATCTCTGCTAACAGTGCTGTGCAGGCCTCACAAGGCAAACAATCACTAACAGTTGTATCTGCTGATGTAAAAAACAGAAAAAAGTATATAGAGAAAGAAACTTTGGGGAGTAAAACAGATCAAAAGGTGCAGGTAAAAACCGATAGGAGCATTAAACGGAAAAACACTTCCAAACAAGCTGCAACAAATCGTAAAGAAGCTGTAGCAAAGACAGTAAAAAAGAAAAACACTAATGAAAAGAAAATATTAACCGGAAAAACTGTAACGGACAACAGAAAAAGCGCAGACAAAAAAACACAGGTATCTGTATCCGTGCAGCGGCAGGATATACAAATAGGGGTATTTTCTGATAAAAAGAATGCCGAAAAGTTGGTCCAGAAAGCAAAGGAAGATGGTTTCGCTGCCTATTTGCTGCAGGATAAAAACAAAGCATCTGTTTGTTACAAAGTGAAGGTTAAAGGAGTGGCAGACAGGAAAAATGTTGTGATAATTTCAGAAAATTTAAAGAAAAAAGGTTATGACATATTATTGCCAAATAAGCTTTAAATCTCCGGTAAAACCGGAGATTTTGTTTTATGTTGAGAAAAATTCTGTAACGGTTTATACTATTGTTTGAGCAAGAGTTAGGTGAAAGCAGGTGCGTAACATGGATAACAATATGGTACAAAAATGCGTTATTATTACAGGAATGTCAGGCGGAGGTAAGTCTGCTGCGCTGACTGTTTTTGAGGACCAGGGGTACTACGCAATAGATAATCTTCCGCCAACGTTGCTTCCCCAGTTGATTGACGTGCTAAAAAACAATCAGGCTGCAGTTGTGAATGGTGTCGCAGCTGTTGTCGATGTGCGTGAGGAACTTTTGTTGAATGATTTGCAGAAGGTGGTGGAACTTCTTCGGAAAAGCATGTCTAAACTGGAAATTATTTTTGTTGATGCTTCTAACGAAACACTAGTAAGGCGTTTTGAAACAACACGACGCAGGCATCCGCTTTCACAGAATACAACACTGCTTGAAAGTATTTCAAAAGAACGAAAACTTTTGCTGAATATCAGGGAAAATGCCGATGCAGTTATTGATACATCTGCACTGACTATGGGAGATTTCAAAAACAAACTTTTGGATATTATAGGTGCGACTCACGAAAGGCCAGTCGTAATTTTGAGTTCGTTCGGTTTTAAAAACGGTTTGCCGCAAGATGCTGATTATATTGTTGATGTGCGTTTTCTTCCAAATCCGAATTATGTCCCAGAACTGCATGACCTTACAGGAAGAGACTTGGAAGTAAAAGAGTATTTTGCGAAATACAAAGATTTTTATACACTAACTGATAAAGCAGTTGATTTGTTTTCTTTTGTTGCATCTGTGTATGGCAGCACTGGCAAAAAACATTTACATATAGCTATCGGATGCACAGGGGGAAGACATCGTTCGGTTGCTGTATGCGAAATGATTGCCAAAGAGCTTAAAAAGGCCGGTAATAACGTGGTATTGAATCACAGAGACATTAACAAGGAGAATTTGCAGTGAAAGTGTTAATCTTTCTTACAGGATTTGCCGCAGCGCTACTTATCGTTGCGGTCATATGTCGTATTTTGCGCGGCAAGACAACGACAGCGTCTACCTCAAACAGAGAAATTCTTGAAAATGCTTTTGGTTCAGCGTCCTCTGCGGCTCCTCGAATTGTAACTATAGGAGGGGGTACTGGCTTATCAACACTTCTTGCTGGATTGAAAGCTTTTACAAGAAATATAACGGCAGTTGTTGCTGTTACGGATGAAGGTGGAAGTTCGGGAAGGCTTCGTCAGGAGTGGGGTATGTTGCCTCCAGGAGATATTAGGAACTGTATAGTCGCACTGGCTGAAAATGACAGTTCGCTGAACAGACTTCTCAACTACCGTTTTGACAGAGGAGAACTTGAAGGACATAGTTTGGGAAATCTTATACTCCTTGCTATTACGGAAATGGCAGGAGATTTTCTGAAAGCTGTTGAAGAACTAAACAGACTACTTGCAATACGAGGCAGAGTGCTTCCTGTAACTACAGAAACAATCAAACTTAAAGGGATAACTTGCGATGGACGAAACATAAACGGAGAGTTGGAGATTTCCGACAACGGTAATAAACTTGACCGGCTATGGATTGAACCTAAAACGGCAAAACCAATAAATGCAGTAAAAGATGCTATTTATAATGCGGACCTAATTGTTTTGGGGCCGGGTAGTTTATTTACAAGTGTTATTCCAAATCTGCTGCTTAAAGAAATTGCAGATTTGCTACATGAAACTAGAGTCCCTATTGTCTATATTGCAAATCTTGTAACACAGCCGAGAGAAACTGAGGGTATGAATATTCTTGCACATATAGACTGGATTGCCGGAATAATAGGTTCTGTTCCCGATTATGTTCTTGTAAATCAAATGCCTGTGCCTGAAGAATTTATTGTCCGTTATGGGAATATAGGCGCAAGACCGCTATATCTTTCCGAAAAAGAAGAAAAGTATCTTAACTCTCTGGGAACGAGAATAATTTATGGAAATTATGTAACAGTCAAAGATGGAAAATATCTGCGCCATAATGCGCAGAATCTTTCCGAAACACTCTTATTGCTTGCCCGTGATCATATGGAAAACAGAGGCATATGATGTCAAAACTGAACACGGATTTATGGTATGAGTGGAACAGCATAAAATCATCAATACCGTACGAAGATGAAATGTACGGTATTCTTTGTGGTCTAGCACAAACAGAAATGACTGAAGGTGCAATGTTTCAGACAAGTCGAGTATTTGTCTATAGAAGGCTTCTGGCACTTTGGGGAAAAATTGTTGCTGTCGACAGAAGTTTGTTTATTGATGATATTAAAATTGTTTCAAGCCAGCAGAACGGTAAAATATTTTTCTTTGTCCATGCAAGGGCGATAAATAAAATATGCAGCGGAGCAACCGGATTTGATGCTGTGAAAAGAAGATTTTGGGCATGGGCGCGCGGTTTCTGGGGAAGCTGTGGTGCGCTTTATCTTCCAAAAACAGGATATTATCTTGTGTTTCGTTTTCCGCAGAACGGTCATGAAGATGAAATACTTGAACTGTTGCGGCTGGCGAAAATTAAGTGCAGTCAGCGTTTTAAAAATCGTAACACAGAAATTGTAGTCCGCGACAGGCAACAGATAGTTGATTTTCTGGCATGGACAGGTTTTATCAGCATTGTATTTGCACTTGAAGACAAGTCTATAATGCGTGAAACACAGAATAATCAAAACAGAGTTTTTAATTGTGACATGGCTAATATTGGCAAAACAGCCAGTACATCGGCAAAACAGCTGCAACTTATAAAATGTTTTGAAGAAAAGGGTGTTTATAATAAACTGCCGGAGACTCTTAGAGAATTAACAGAAGCAAGAAAAATAAATCCTGAAGCAACTTTAAGTGAATTAGGCAAAAAATTATCGAGACCAATTGGCAAAAGTACGGTAGAATATAGGTGGAAGAAAATTTATAAATTTGCGTCTCAAATTCTGAAGGGAGAGGGTACCAATGTACTTGGGTAAGATTGACGTAAACACATATGATAAAGGCGCCGGAAGAGAGTTCCTTGTTTCCAATGGACTTGGAAGTTACGGTTTTTCTACGGTCATCGGTGCTAACACAAGAAGGGAGCACGGACTTCTCGTTGTGAGACCAACAGGTGAAGTGCGTCATTCGGTGCTTGTTAGTAAAGTTGAAGAAACAGTTCTTGTAAACAGTAAAAAATACCAGCTCTCTACAAACCGCTACAAAGATCTTGTATATCCTGACGGTTTTCGTTATATCCAGGAATATAAAGGCAATCCGTTCCCGAATATGCTTTTTGTTATTCATGGTACATTTATCAAAAAGTCCATATTTATGCCGCAGGGTGATTGTTGTACTGTTATTCGTTATGAAATAGTTTCTGCTCCGGAAAAAATACAACTTGAACTTCGTCCGCTTTTTGCGCATAGACTTAATTCGGAAGTTCGTTCAGAACACGATAAAAATGATTTTGCGGTTTCAACAAGCGGCGGTGCGGCTATAAAAGCAGAAGGTTTCGGACGTACAAGCTATTGTACAGCAACAAAAGGCAACTGGACAATAAAACCGTTATGGTTTGAAAATATAGTTTACGAACAGGATGATGTTCAAAACAAATCAGGTGACAATCTTTGGGCGCCCGGCAAGCTTGTGTTAGACCTCAGTGAAGGGGATGTGGTCTTTATGATTCTGTCAAACGAACCGAAAGATTATACCCCTGCACAGCTTGAAAGCCTTTTTAAAGTAGAGACAGAACGTTACACAGAACTACTGAAAACAGCAAAATTTGAACCATCAAACACAGCAGCACGTGATATGATTGTAGCTGCATACAACCTTATCGATAACAAAGAAGATAAACCGGCAAAAATATATTCTGGATACCCTTCAACAGAACGCCGTTCAAGAGATACCTTTGTCGCACTTCCGGGGCTTGCCCTTGCAACAGGAAGGGATGATATAGTCAAATCGTCACTTGATGGTTGGCTTAAAAAATGCAGTGAAAATGACTGGGTAATGCCCGGACGCATTGCAGAAGACGGTCAGCTTGTTACTGACGGAGCTGATAACGGACTTTGGTTTGTGTATGCTGCCGAAAAATATCTTGCCAACCATGATGACCAAGAAATTGTCAAAGGTATTACTGCAATAATTGATCGCTATATGCGAGGTATCGAAGCCCTTGACCTGACACTTGAAAATGGTACATTCCTAAGTATTAACAGCGAAAATCCAGAAAGGCACTGGATGAATTCAGTCGTAGACGGTCAGAATGTAGTTACAAGAAAAGGCTGCCTAGTAGAACTTAATGCACTTTGGTATAACGCTCTTCGTACCGCAGAAAAATATTCTGATGGAAAAGCTGCGGCGAAATACGGCGAAGTCGCAGATGAATTTGAAAAAAAATTTGAAAAGATGTTTTGGAACAATACAAATGGCTGTCTTTGTGACTGGATTACGGCAGACGGAAAAGAGAAAAGTGACAGGATTCGCCCGAACCAGATTATTGCAGCAGCAATGCCCTATACAGCACTTTCCGGCGAAGCAATAACGAGAATTGTACGTATATGTTGGGATGCACTTTATACAACATACGGACTTCGTACACTTGACCCTAAAGACGATAAATTTAAAGGGCGTGCAGAAGGGGACGAAAGTGCACTCAGTAAAGCCCGTTACCGCGGAACAGCATGGACGTGGCTTCTTGGCCAGTTTATTACAGCATACCTTAGAGTTTATCCTAATAATAAACGTGTTGCATGGATGTTTGTCCGTCCGTTCAGTTCACATCTTCGCCAGAGTGGACTTGGCTGTGTGTCTGAATTTTTTGATGGCACGATGCCCTATAAGCCGCACGGTGATATTCTGAACGCAATGGCACATGGTGAAATACTCAGAGTACTTTACGAGGATCTTGAAAAATAAATCTAAGTTAATGTGTTAAGGTTGCAATAAATCCATCAAAAATTAAGGAGTGGTTTTATAATGGCAAAGTACAAAGTAGCAATTAACGGATTTGGGCGTATCGGACGTCTCACAACACGCGCGTTTTTTACAAACAGTAAAGAAAACAACTTTGAAATCGTTGCAATTAACGACCTTACACCGCCGGAGACCCTTGCATATCTTCTAAAATATGACTCCACCTTCAGAAAATTTCAAGGGGATATACGAATTGACAATGATACTCTTGTAGTAGACGGACAGAGAATTAAAGCTGTTGCCGAGCCAGATCCTGCAAAACTCCCATGGAAAGAAATGGGGGTTGACCTTGTTATCGAGTCAACAGGACGTTTTACTGACGGAGAAAAAGCTAAGGCACATATTGAAGCCGGAGCGAAAAAAGTTATTATATCCGCACCAGCTAAAAATGAAGATGCTACAATAGTTATGGGTGTAAACGAAAGTATCTACGATGCAACAAAACACAACATTATTTCAAACGCGTCATGCACAACAAACTGCCTTGCGCCTGTCTGCAAGGTTCTCCAGGAAAAATTCGGAATTGTCAAAGGTCTCATGAATACAATCCATTCATATACGAATGACCAAGCAATCCTTGATATACCCCGTCCGAAAATTGTTCGCGGCAGAGCTGCAGCAATGTCAATAGTTCCGACAACAACAGGTGCTGCAAAAGCAATTTCGCTTGTTATGCCTGAACTTAAAGGCAAACTCAACGGCTTTGCACTTCGTGTTCCAACCCCTGATGTTTCAGTTGTGGACCTTACGGTTGTTCTTGAAAAAACGGCTACTGCTGATGAAATCAATGCTGCAATGCTGGAAGCTTCAGAAGGCGCACTCAAAGGTATTCTTGGATATGCAGAACAGAACACAGTGTCAATGGACTTCTGCGGTGATGCGCATTCATCGGTATTTGCGCCGGAACATACCTACGTTATGGGTGATATGATTAAAATTCTCTCCTGGTATGACAACGAATGGGCATATAGCAACAGAATTGTTGACCTAGCAGACTATATACTTTCAAAAGGAGTCTAAATTATGCAGCTGAAAACCTTCACCCCATCGGACGTTGCAGGAAAGAAGGTTCTTGTCAGAGTAGATTTTAATGTGCCTATGCAGGATGGGCTGGTAACTGACGTTACTCGTCTTGCATCTCATATTCCAACGATAAAAGCGCTGATAGATATGGGGGCACGCGTGTCGTTGCTGTCGCATTTTGGCAGACCTAAAGGTGTTGCAGATCCAAAATGCTCGCTGAAACCAGTAGGCGAAAAATTTGCTGAAATTTCCGGATTTAAAGTGCGTTTTGTGCGAGACTGTGTGGGACCTATTGTTGAAGATGCGGTTGCTGCGCAGACTGACGAAATACTTATGCTTGAAAACGTGCGTTTCCATGTAGACGAAAGTGCAAATTCCATGGAATTTGCACACAAACTGGCAGCCCCATTCTGTGCTTACGTAATGGATGCTTTCAGTGTGGCGCACAGAGCTCACACGTCAACAAGAGCGCTTACGGAAATACTTCCGTCTTTTGCTGGACATCTAATGGCAAAAGAAATTAAAATGCTTTCTGCACCCTGCGAAAATCCTGAAAAGCCTTATGTTCTGATTCTCGGAGGTTCTAAAGTTTCAGATAAAATCGGCGTTGTTGAAAATATGCTCAGCAAGGCGGATTATGTCCTTGTAGGCGGAGGCATGGCATTTACCTTTATGAAGGCGCTCGGCTACGAAATAGGCAGGTCGCTTTGCGAAACGGAAAAACTTGGTTTTGCCGCAGAAATGCTGCGTAAAGCGGAAAAACTCGGTGTAAAGATAGTTCTGCCGAAGGATTTTGTTTTTGCAGATGAATTCAAAGCAGATTCACCGCACATCACAGTTGACGCGGACAATATGCCCGCAGGAAAAATAGGGTTAGATATAGGCTCGAAAACAGTAGCTGAATTTACAGAGATAATTCACAACGCAAAAACCGTGCTTTGGAACGGTCCAATGGGAGTTTTTGAAATGCCTGCTTTTGCAGAAGGAACACGCCTAGTAGCAAAGGCAATAGCAGAAGCAACGGAAAAAGGAGCGCTTACTGTAGCGGGCGGCGGAGATTCTGCGGCAGCTGCAACCCTGTTCGGGTTTGCAGACAAAGTATCACATGTATCGACCGGCGGAGGCGCTAGTCTTGAATTCTTTGAAGGCAAAATGCTCCCGGGCATAGAGCCTTACATCATACAGGAATAATTTTATGCCCCGCGTGCGGGGGCATTATTTGGAGGTTGGACAATGAGAAAAGTATTTGCGGCAGGCAACTGGAAAATGAACAACGGCATAGCCGAAACTGAAGACTTTATGAAAGGCTTCGGTGCACTGCTTGAAAACGATGATAAGGTATTTAGAGCGGTCAGTACAAAAAAACTTGAAATTGCAATATTTCCACCGTTTCTTTCGCTTCAAAAAGCAATGGAATGCAAGCCTGACCCTCTTTTTATCGTCGGTGCACAAAACGTAAACGATAATGAATCAGGCGCGTTTACCGGTGAAGTTTCAATTCCTATGCTTAAAGAACTTGGTATAAAATATGCTATTATCGGACATTCCGAAAGACGCCATATCTTTGGCGAAACAAACGAATTTTTGAACAAAAAACTTCTTGCGGCAGTCGCTGCCGATATTATTCCTGTTTACTGCGTAGGTGAACTGTTTGAAGAAAGAGAAGCGGGAAAAACCTTTGACGTTGTCAGAGAACAACTTGTTGCGGGTATGAAAGATATCAAGGCTTCGGCAGACAAATTCATTATCGCGTATGAGCCAGTTTGGGCAATAGGCACAGGAAAAAACGCGACACCTGAAGATGCGGAAGAAGTCTGCAAATTTGTCCGTGAAACAGTAAAAGAACTTTACGGCGAAGAATTTGCGGAAAACATCCTTATCCTTTACGGCGGAAGCGTTAAACCTGCCAACACCGCAGACATTATGGCACAGCCGGACATAGACGGAGTCTTGGTCGGAGGCGCCTCACTGAAATACGGCAGCTTTATGGAAATCTGCAAAGCCGCGATATAACTTCAGTGAAAAGTCGGCTGTCGCCGGTCGTCAGACAAATTCTTAACGCCCTTAACGTAAGTTTGTAAGATAGTACGATTATGAATTGTAAAATAAAGAAATTTCTTTTTTTGCTGCAAGTCGGTATTTTGCTGCTTGGGATTGCGGCTTGCGCTTTGGCTGATAACAACAGGATATGGATTAAAATTGTCAAGCCCGAACGTTTGCTTTACGTTATGAACGGCAAAAGCGTTGTCACAAAATTCGGCGTTGCGGTCGGCAGAAACAGTGGTCAGAAACAGAAATCGGGAGACTGTCGGACGCCGGAGGGAAATTTTTCCGTTCAGTCTGTGCAGTCAGCGCAAGGTTGGTCGCATGATTTCATGACGGAAAGGACGTTATTCCCAATGCATACGGCCCGTGGTTTATTCGTTTGAAAACGGGTTGGAGCGGCATAGGCATACACGGAACCCTTGGCCCTAACTCTATAGGGAAAAACGTTACGGAAGGCTGTATCCGTCTTAAAAACGAAAATCTGTGGACGTTGAAAGAAAAATATATTAAAGTTGACATGGTCGTGCTTATAGAGAGATAAACATATACGAAAGAAACGGAGAATTGCACTATGAGAAAATGTCCTTATTGTGGCGAGATGTTTGACGAAGCTCTTAGCTATTGTCCTTCTTGTGGAGCAACTTATTCTGAAGAAGCTGTCCGTCAGGCTTATACGGCTCGAATGAATATTGAGAATGAGAAAAAACAGAAGGCAGAAAGAAAAAGAATGCTTTTTTACGCGTTGCTTGGTGTGCTGTGTGTG
Organism: Synergistaceae bacterium; assembly: GCA_045642025.1. Classification (GTDB taxonomy): domain Bacteria; phylum Synergistota; class Synergistia; order Synergistales; family Synergistaceae; genus Equadaptatus. Next base: position 31,544 of record JAZUIB010000053.1, on the reverse strand, counting down.
GTTTCTGTTTTCGTATATCAGAAACTTAATAAAGGCATTATAAGTATTAATGTTGCAAATGGCGTTTTGTATGTAGAGGATAAAATGCTTTCTCGGACACCATGTGAAATTTCCATTAAACAGGGAACCTATAAAGTGAAGATAGTTTCAGGCAATGACTATTGGAAAGGCAATGTTGTTGTCACGGCAAGACAGATGTGTAAACCTGTGGGTGATCTAACAGTGCTGCCTAAACAAGAAATCACTGCTAAAAAGGCAAAAGATAAAGCAACGGGGGGGGACGCAGTCTAAAAAGGAAACGATAACTGCCAAACACAAAACAAATATCCCTAAACAACGTAAAAAAAATTTAGGTACAAGTAATTCTGCTGACTCGGCAAAAAGTGTAGTTGTGGCACAACATAGGAGTACATCGGCTGTAGAACGATCATCTGCGATGGAAGCAGCAAAGCGCCGTAGAGAGGAAAATTTACACAGAATACAAGAAAGTTACTAAGTTTCGCAAAGAGAGAAAGGATAGTACGGATATGAGAAGAAGGCTTGTTTTTTGGGCATTATTTATGATGGTATCGCTTACTTTTAATGGTGCTATTCAGAGTTTGGGTGCTGCTGTGCCATTTACTGATAAAGGTATTAAGTGCCTTGAGAGCGGAAAATATCCAGAGGCTTTGGCTTGCTTTATAAATGCTGCAGAAGCAAAAGATGCAGATGCAATGTTTTTTCTTGGACATATGTATCACCAAGGATTAGGTGTGCAACAAAACGATACCAAAGCGATGGATTGGTTCAGGAAGGCATCTGAAAATGGCAGTATCGAGGCTACAAGTAATGTGGGATATTTGTATTATAAAGGACAAGGCGTGCAAAAGGCTTATGGAGAAGCGGTGAAATGGTTTAAAAAAGCAGCATTGCAAGGTAATAATATTGCAATGTTTCATTTAGGAGAGCTCTATTTCTTAGGTCATGGTGTAAAAGTTGATACTGAACAGTCCGTACAGTGGTTTTGGAAAGCAGCAGAGGCGGGAAATACAAAAGCAATGTGTGAGTTGGGATTTATATATGGGCACGTGCGAGGTTATCAAGATTTGGAAGAAGCAGCTAATTGCTATATGAAAGCTGCCAAAGCCGGAGATGTAAAGGCAATGACAATTTTAGCTACAAAATATTGCAATGGTGAAGGTGTTCAACGGGATTATTCTGAAGCTGCGAAGTGGTATCAAAAAGCAGCATGTGGTGGAGATGACTATGCTATGTACAATTTAGGGAATATGTTTTTGGACGGAGATGGGGTAAAGCAAAATAGAGATGAAGCCCTAAAATGGTACACCAAAGCAGCAAAGCTTGGAAACAGCTTTGCCATAGGGCGTCTTAAGGAAATTCAAACAGAAAAATAATGTATTACAATCCAGTATAGACAAAGGCAAAGGGGACTTGAACATGAAGATAAAATGTAATTTTGCAGTATATTTAACTTCCTTTTTTTTATTGTTCTGTGCAACGACAGCTTCGGCAGATTCTTTCAATAGAAATATGATCAGCGTTTTTCGTGAGATAGAAGGAGGTGGGTATGGATTAAAGACGCCGGTAGATTTTTCGATGCTTTCCACCGTTGGTTTTGATGTTGCAGACGTGGCGAGAAGTCGTGATGGATATATGATAGTAGAAAAAGTGCGCCATGGAAGCTTGGCAGAAAAATATGATATGCTTAAAGGCTCAGATGTATTTAGTATAGATAATATGGACACCAAAAGGTGCAGTCAAGATGATATTAGATATTATGTTGCAGATTGTGCCAATGGAAAAAAGTCTTCTATTAGGGTAGTATTTTTGTCTAAGAATGGTACCCGTAAGCTTGTTAATATCCAGTTTGGCGAAACACGAGTGACGCAACAAATGCAGCTTGCTAAAAGCGGAGATGTTGAGGCAATGTTTAGCTTAGGTAAAATGTATGACGAAGGCAGATATGTTGCTAAAAATCACAAGGAAGCTGAGACTTGGTATAAAAAAGCTGCCGAGGCGGGGCATATAGGTGCAATGAGAAGTCTGGGAGCAAGGTACTTTTATAATAATACAGAAGAATCCATAAAATGGTTAAAACAAGCCGGATTAGGAGGGGATGCCGATTCAGCGTTAATGCTAGCTTGGATATATGATTATAACAAAGCCTATAAGAGTGGAGAAGAAGCAGTAAAATGGTACAAATGGGCAGCCGGACTTGGAAATGAAAGTGCCAAAAAGCATCTCAACGCTTTGGGTGTTAAATAGGTTATAATTGAAGACAGCAGTAAAATATGTGGCAGTATTAACGACAATCCTTTCAATTGGTATGGCTGTACAGCGTGGCAGCACAGTCTATGTCTATGATGACCGCAACCACACGCTTTGGACGCGCTCAGGAGAACTGCAGGGATATACAGGTACTACTGTTAATATTAAGATTGGCAGCACGATATATATGTACGATGAACACAATCACTGCATCGGCAGCCGCTCTGCAAGATAGGATGAGTAGTAATTGACCGGATTTAGATAAGAAACAGGCGGAGCGTTAAAGCTCCGCCTGTTCTTAAAATATTGCTCAGTCAAAATGCTGAATATTGCTCAATAGCAGATTATATTCTTGCGACGCCGCTGTCTTTTGCCGCTTGGGCAACGGCTTTTGCGACTGCTTGTGCAACGCGTTTGTCAAACGGATTGGGAATGATGTAATCTGCATTGAGTTCATCGTCTGAAATAAGTTCTGCGATTGCGTGAGCCGCGGCAAGTTTCATTTCTTCGTTGATGTCGGAAGCGCGAACGTCGAAAGCGCCTCTGAAAATGCCGGGGAAGGCAAGTACGTTGTTTATCTGATTCGGATAGTCGCTTCTTCCTGTCGCAATGATTTTTGCGCCACCAGCTTTAGCGTCTTCGGGAAAAATCTCAGGCGTAGGGTTGGCGCAGGCAAAGATAATGCAGTCTTTTGCCATTGTTTTTACCATTGAAGTGTTCAGCACGTTAGGAGCAGAAACTCCGATAAATACGTCTGCATTTTTAATTGCCTCGGCAAGTCCTCCTTTTATTTTGTTTTTGTTGGTGAATTTTGCAATTTCTTCTTTAACTTGATTAAGGTCAGCTCTGCCTTCATAAATTGAGCCTTTTCTGTCGCATAGTGTAATATCGTTGAAACCGTAACTTAAAAGGAGTTTGGTGATTGAAATTGCAGCTGCGCCTGCGCCGTTGATGACGATTTTAGCATTTTCCACGTTTCTTTCTGTGAGTTTCAGTGCGTTGATAAGTCCGGCAAGCGTTACTATTGCTGTTCCGTGCTGGTCATCGTGGAAAATCGGAATGTCGCATTTTTCTTTCAGTTTCTTTTCGATTTCAAAGCAGCGCGGCGCAGAAATATCTTCTAGGTTTACGCCTCCAAAACTGCCTGAAATCATATATATTGTATTTACTATTTCATCTACATCGTTTGATTTTATACACAACGGAAAGGCATCGACGCCGCCGAAGGTTTTGAAAAGTACACATTTTCCTTCCATAACGGGCATTCCAGCTTCAGGTCCTATGTTTCCCAAACCCAATACAGCACTTCCGTCTGTGACAACGAGGCAGAGATTGTGTCTGCGGGTAAGGTCGTAACTTTTACATAGGTCCTTTTGAATTTCAAGGCATGGCTGGGCAACTCCAGGGGTGTAGGCAAGCGACAAGTCTTCTTTTGTTTCAAGCTTAACCGCTGAAATAACTTCTATCTTTCCTTTCCATTCTCCGTGCAGTTTTAACGATTCCTCAGCATAATTCATGGTCTCAAATCTCCTTAGTACTGTATAATTGACGTTGTAAAAGTTTAAGCGGAAACTCGCTTTTTTGCAAGGCGGCAGAGACAAATGAACAGGCTTGATTTTTTGCGTGAAAAACTGATACAACAGTACGGAAAAGAAAACGTCTCAAAAATTTTTGACGGTTTTTCCTGTGAACGTGCTGTAACTTTGCGAGCCAATCTGCTGAAAAGCTCTGCTGAAGAAACTGCGGAAATGCTTAAATCAAACGGAATTAAATTTGAAACAGTGTCATGGAGCAGTGAAGCTTTTATTCTTAACGACGCATACGAGAGCGGCGTTTGGAAGCTTTCTGCTTATGAAGAAGGCAAAATTTATCTGCAAAGTCTTTCTTCAATGCTTCCGCCGATAATTCTTAACCCTCAGAATGACGAAGACATTCTGGACATGGCAGCTGCCCCTGGTGGCAAAACAACTCAGCTGGCGGCGCTTTCCGGCTGTAAGGCACATATAACTGCCTGTGAACGGAATAAAATTCGTGCCGAGAAACTGAAATACAACTTGAAAAAGCAGGGCGCAAATTCCGTGTATGTAATGGTACAGGATGCAAGAAAACTCGATGATTTCTTTTCTTTTGACAAAATTCTGCTTGACGCGCCGTGCAGCGGAAGCGGCACACTTGATCTGAATAATGAAAAACAGTCAGCTTCATTCAGCGAAGAACTTGTAACAAACAGCGCTGCACTGCAGACCGCTATGCTAAAAAAGGCAGTAAAACTGTTGAAACGCGGCGGAGAACTTGTCTATTCTACCTGCTCTCTGCTTGAATGTGAAAACGAAGATAATGTACGCAAAATACTCTCAGCAGGTTTAGAAATCGTTCCGATAGAATTTGAAGGAATGAACGATATTCCGCAGCTTCCGGTAACTGTAAAAGGCGCGCTCTGTGTTATGCCTGCGGAACTGTACGAGGGCTTTTTTGTATGTAAAATGAGGAAAATGTAAATGTTGCGGTCAATCAACGAAAAAAACGCTGTTGTGTCTGTCGGTGAAGCAAAATTTCCCGCACCGTTCAAATCAACGCTTGAATACAGTCCTCCTGCGCGCGGCAACTGGAATATTGTTCATGTCGGTATGCTTGTGCCCGAAAGCCACCAGATATATGTCGCGGCGCAGGCATGTCTTCGCGGCGTTGTGCTTACTGCGGCTGAGATGGGCTGTATGAATCGTTTTTCAACGGTTGCAATAGAAGAAAAAAATCTGATTGACGGAAAAATTGATACGCTTATTATTGACGGTGTTTCGGATATTATTGAAAAACTTCAAAATCGCCCTAAGGCTGTGCTGTTGTTTACTACCTGCATACATAATTTCATTGGGTGCGATTTAATTTATGTTTACAAAGTTCTGCGAGAGAAATTTCCCGATATAGATTTTGCTGACTGCTATATGAATCTTATTATGAAACGCACTGTCGGCGCGGCGGAAACTCTTTTGAGAAAACAGATGTACACGCTGCTTCCGCCTAAAGCAAAAGGCAGGAGTGTCAACATTCTTGGCAACGTTAAGGAACTGCCTGAAAGCTGCGAACTTATACAGATGCTTTCAGCCGCCGGTTATGAAGTGAAAGATGTCTGCACGTGCAAAAACTACGAAGAATTTCAGTCAATGTCGGAAAGTGTTGCAAACATAAGCACAATGCCGTACTCAGACGCCGGCAATTTTAAACTGAGCGGACGGCTTGGGCAGATACCGATTGTCTTGCCGCTTGCTTTTAATTACGGCGAAATTGAAAAATCGCTCATGCTTGTTTCAGATACTTTAGACTGTCAAATGCCTGATATTGAAAAACTTAAAGACAAAACTGAAAGAGAAATCGCAAAAACAAAAGAAACAATCGGCAATATGTCCATTGAGATAGACTATGTCGCTGTCCCTCGTCCTCTGGAACTTGCGCGGTTTCTTATTGAACATGGCTTGAACGTTACGGGCGTATTCGGAAATGTCTTTGTCGACGGAGACAGAAAGGCTTTTGAATGGCTGAAAAAATACAAGCCAGAAATAAAAATATATTCTGCAATCAACCCGATTGCTCAGGTATATCCTCACAAAGCAACAAATGTGCTTGCGATAGGGCAAAAGGCAGCATTTTTTAACAGGACAGCGCACTTTGTTAATCTTGTAGAAGGTGCCGGTCTGTGGGGTTTTGACGGAATATGCAGGCTGATGCGCGATATGCGCGCTGCCGCAGAAAATGAAAAAGATATTAGTCTCATACAGACAAAAGGCTGGGGGTGCTGTTATGCGGCAAACTAACAGAATACTCTCAACCTATACGGCAGACGTTATGGGTGTTTCTTCCGCGCTCTATGAACTTGGCGGGTTAATTGTTATGCATGACCCGTCAGGCTGCAATTCAACTTACGCGACACACGACGAGCCTCGTTGGTTTACTAAGCCGTCGCATGTATATATCTCTGCGCTGGAACAATTTGACGTGATATTGGGGCGCGATGAAAAACTAATAAATGATATAGCGGAAACAGCGGAGCAGTTGCAGCCGAAATTCATTTCAATAGCCGGCACAATAATTCCCTCAATGATAGGTACAGACTTTAAAGCTGCGGCAAAACTTGTTGAAAAACGTACCGGTATACCTACTTTTGGATTTCAGACAAACAGTATGCATTCCTACGTTTCGGGCGTTAATATGGCGCTTGCCGCTTTTGCCGAACGTTTCTGCATACCGTGCAAAAAAGAAAAGGATACAATAAATCTGCTTGGGGTTACGCCGCTTGATTTTTCAATTACCGGAAATGTTGAAGAACTGCGAAAATTCTTTGAAGCAAATGGATATAAAGTCAACGCAGTGTGGGCAATGGACTCAGATTATGAAAAACTTGCACAGTCGTCAAAAGCAGAATGTAATGTTGTTGTGTCCTCATGCGGATTGTCAGCGGCACAGCTGTTAAAAGAAAAATTTGGCACACCGTATATTGTAGGCTGTCCTGTCGGAAAGAATTTTTCAAACGATATATTGTGTGCAATTAAAAATAATACGGCTGTAAAATATCCTAAAAACAATCAGACGGAAAATTATATTATCGGCGAGGCTGTAACTGCGGTTTCCATGCGGGCAGCGCTGAAAAAAGACTTTGAAATTGACGCAAACATAATATGTCCTACAGAATACAGTTGTGGAATGCTTGTAAAGAACGACACTACTGCAATATACGAAGACGAAATAACAGAGGCATTAAAAAACGCAAAACTTGTAATCGCTGATCCAATGTATAAGCCGGTGCTTTCACCGAAAACGCACTTTGTACCGCTGCCGCACGAAGCCTGTTCAGGAAGAATATACAGAAAACAAATACCGATTTTCATCGGTGAAAAATTCAACGAGTGGGTGAGCAGCATTATTACAGTATAAAAATTTGCATTTTTTACAGTATCAGTGTAGTATTTTTAGGCATAAACAATATATAACACAAGGGAGACAACGCTATGTTCATCGATCTCAAACTTGCACAGAAGATTACCGCTGAATACGGGACACCTGTATATGTTTACAGCGAAAAAGAGCTTCGCTCGCACTGCCGCGAGATGATTGAAGCCTTTGACGGACTTCTCATTCCGAGTTATTCCATCAAAGCCAATACAAACATACATCTCATGAAAATAATTCGCGAAGAAGGCTTCTACTGCGATGCAATGTCGCCCGGTGAAATTTTCCTTGCTGAAAAGGCAGGCTTCACTGACGAGCAGATATACTGTATCACAAACAACGTTTCAGCTGAAGAAATGAAATTTGCAATAGACAGGAACGTTCTTCTAAGCGTTGACTCTCTCAGCCAGCTTGAAACCTTCGGCAAAATCAACCCAGGCGGCAGAATTTCTATCCGTGTAAATCCCGGCTACGGCATGGGCGCAGGGCATGACAAAAAAGTCATCACAGCCGGACACGAAACAAAATTTGGCGTACAGGCTGAGCTCTTTGATCAGGTAAAGCCAGTGCTTGACAGATACAAACTGCGCCTTGTTGGAGTTCAGCAGCATATCGGCTCGCTTTTCCTTGACCCGATTCCGTATATTGACGCTGCAAAAGCGTTGCTCGAACTTGTAAAACATTACTTCCCCGGACTTGAATTTGTCGACTTCGGCGGAGGTTTTGGCTGCCCCTATAAACCTGGGGAACCTCGTCTTGACTTCAAAGAATTTATGAAACAATTCCGCCCGATACTTGAAGAATTCCGCGCAGGCTATGACAATAAAAATGTTGAATTTAACTGTGAGCCCGGTCGTTATGTCGTTGCCGAAAGCTCTGTCATACTCGGCAGAGTTCACTCAATTAAAGACAACTACGGCTCAAAATACGTTGGTACAGACATAGGTTTTAACGTTCTTCAGCGCCCTGTGATGTACGATTCATATCATCACATAACGGTACTCGGAGGCGCTGACGTAAGCCTTCCCGCAACAGATGGCAGCGTAAATGTTGTCGGCAACATCTGCGAAAGCGGAGACGTGCTTGCGCGTGACAGAAACATAGGACCTGTCCGCGAAGGCGACCTGATCGCAGTTGAAAATGCCGGCGCGTACGGTTTCTGCATGTCATCAAACTACAACTGCAGACTCAAACCGGCTGAAGTGCTTATTAAAGAAGACGGAAAGCTTCAGTGCATAAGACGCGCAGATACCTTTGAAGATTTAATGAGAAATTTCTAAATGACAAAACAGGTTGTCATTGCCGTCGGCGGCAACGCTCTCGGCAACAGCCATACCGAACAGCTTAAAGGCGCGGCGGAAACAGCCGCGTTTGTCTGTGACCTTTTGCAGGAAGGCTGCAACGTTGTGATTACTCACGGCAACGGCCCTCAGCTTGGTCAGGTTGAAAATATCATAAATAAAATTGCAGCTGTAAATCCCAAAGCAGCGGAAATTCCTTTCTCTACCCGTATTGCTATGACCCAGGCATATATTGGCGGCGATATTGCAAATGCGCTGCGTGAAGAAATGACGCGCCGCGGAATTAAAAACAGAGACGTAGTTTCAATAATCACCGAAGTTTTGGTTGACGAAAACGACCCTGCATTTGCAAAACCGACAAAACCAATCGGCGAATTTATGACAAAAGAAGCCGCTGAAGAATTAGCGCAAAAAACGGGAATAACTATTATGGAAGACGCGGGACGCGGCTACAGGAAAGTAATAGCATCGCCGAAGCCGCAAAAAATTATCAAACTTGACACAATCTGCCGTGCGCTTGACGAAGGAAACGTTGTAATCACCTGCGGAGGCGCGGGAATCCCTGTTGTAAAAGACGAAAACAAATATAGAAGTGTCCGTGCTATTATAGACAAAGACTATGTTTCAGCGCTTTTAGCGCGTGAAATCAGCGCAGACTGCCTTGCAATACTCACAGGCATGGAAAAAGTTTCGATAAATTACAGAAAGCCTAACGAAACAGACCTTAATGCCATAACCGTTGACGAAGCGCAGAAACACATAGATTCCGGACAATTCGCGGCAGGCTCAATGCTGCCAAAAATGGAGGCAGCGGTGAAATTTGCCCGCTCCGCAAACGGCAGAAAAACAATTATTACGGACATAACTCACGCGCTAGATGCCTTCAAAGGAAAAACAGGCACACGCATAAGCAAAGGCACACTTTCAAAAGGCAGATACTGTTTGAAATAACTCTAAAATAGAACTAAAGCACAGTACAATAACAACAGCCGGAGAGTGAGAACCGGCTGTTTGTTTGTCTGACATAAACATATTACGGTAAGTTATGTTTTTCATCAGAGAGTGTTACGGAGTAGATATACAGGCTCTCAATTTGCGCAGCAGCCTCAGCGCGGGCTATTTTTTTATGTTAGAAATAATAGACTGGTCTTTTGCGTAATAGAAAACCTTAAATTTTTCCTCAGGCTTAAGAGTTCTCATTAAATCAACTGTTGCAAGAGTGGTATCATCCATCTTTTTGTATTCGCAGTTCTCGCAAGCATTATCCTCTGTGCCGGCAAAATCAAAAAGTTCATTAGGAGAGCATTCCAAAAGTTCTATCAGTTTCAAAACAGTAGGCAGTGACGGAACTCTCCTGTTCGTCTCTATCGCTGAGATATACCCCGTTGATACATACAGCTTATCTGCCAAATTATCCTGCGTCCAGCCTTTTGCCGCACGCAACCGTTTAATAGTCTCTCCAAGCATTACAACACCTCCAATATATATTACTATCGGTTATATTTACATAAAAATTAACTGACTGATTGTTGTTGACATATGTTACAAATAGATATAGTATGTTCATGTAAGCAACAAATTGTTTGATAATGTATAACAATAAGATGTTATATCTATCTGGTTGATATGTTTTATTTGAGGTGTGTATGGTCATGAGACTTAATCCTGCAAAAATCAAAAGAGTTCTTGTTGTAGCAAAGCCTTTTATTGGTGATCATCTTTTTTGTTCTGCAGCGCTTTATAACCTTAGACAATATCTGCCTGAAGCATATTTTGTACTTTATGCTGTTCCGGCTGTTGCTGAATTATGCGCTGCTGACACATCGTGGCAGGAAATACATACATTTGACAGAAAAACATTCAAGGGTCTTAATGCAATTAAAACATACCGAGCAGGGCATTATGACCTTGTAATAGATTTTTGCAGCAATATCTTGCAGCTTTTTTCAGGCGCAAGCTATAAACCGATATGGAGTTTGCTGAAGAGGCATTTGTCAAGAAAATACAACCATGAGGCAGCGCGTAATCTTTATGCGATGTCAAAACTCGGAGTACCTGTCTATTCCAACAATATGCGTTGTTATGTTTCCGATGAACTTATTGAAGAAACCAGAAAAGAATTAGGCAACGCTGCTAAAGATCTCATAATTCTCAATCTTGGCGCAAGTTATGAAACCAAAATGTGGGGTACAGAAAATTTCTTGGCATTGGCAAACTTATTAACTGCGCATTTCAAAGACAACTGCAAAGTGGCAGTAATGGGATATTCTGATATAGAAATTCAAGCCGCCCAGGAAATTATTGCAAAGGCAGACGGACACATTATTGATTTTTCAGGCAAAACCAATATATTGAAAAATGCTGCAAGAATTTCTTTGGCAAAATTATTTGTGACTGGAGACACAGGTCCGTTACATTTAGCAAGTGCTTTCAGTATTCCGACAGTGGCACTGTTTGGTGCTACAAATCCAACCTATGCAGGCTGTTGGGGAAGCAAACATGAAAATATAACACTGAATTATCCATGTTCTCCATGTGGAGATACAGGCGTTAAACACTGTAAATTCGGACATAACGACTGTATGAAAAAAATATCCCCGCAGAAAGTTTTTCACATCATCCAAAAAATGCTTATATAACTCAATTACTTACGGACAAGATAATTGATATAAGCGGTGCTTTGCAAAACGGAGTGATTATTTGTGAAAACTACACTATTCCTGCCATATACCCAGTACCACATGTTACTAAATTATGCGATAGCAGCAAAAAACGGCTGTGATAATCATAATATTATGATTCTTACCTCAAACACGCAGTCCAAGATACAATGTCAGAAAATTTTAAGCAGTTTTTTCCCAGACATTAAAATGTGTGTTTATATGCTTGACGCGACAGACAAAGTGAACAACCTTAAAATGATCCCGATAAAGAAAAGAAATATGAGAACAATCGATGAAATCTTAAATGTAAATCCGCCGGTTTCAAAGTTTTACTATTCCTGTGAACGTCATTTGTATACGGCGTATCTTCTGCACCTCCTCAAAAATAGCGCTGCGGAACTACATTTTGTAGAAGACGGTATTATAACGTACACAGAAAAAGAGTGGATTGCCAAAAAGAATTTCTTTGAAAAACTTGGAGACAGACTGATTTACGGTGCATGGCATGACAGTGGGGATGTTCAAGGACAGATGGCAGGCGGCAGTGTATCAGAATTTGCAGAAGCACTAAGCCCGCAATATTTGCCTGATAATTTTGGGGCTATGCAAAAGAATAGAATTGACAATACAGCTATCTTAAAGAAATTAAGGTTTGAAAATATACCAACAGAACTTAATAAACTGGTCTCCCGTAATATCAATGTAATTATAGCGTTAGATTCCAATACCTACTGTAATGATGAATACATCGGTCTTATGCGTTCGTATGTTGAAAAAGCTATTGCAAAAGATTTGAACGTAGCAATTAAAAAACACCCAGATGATACAGAAAACAAAGAACTTTCCAAAAAATTGAGCATTAGCGGAAACGTGACAGAACTTCCCGCATATCTGCCCATAGAGATTTATTATTTGCTTTTTCACAGAACACTGAAGAATGTTGTTGGTTCTTTGAGTACAGCCATGATTACCGCAAAATGGCTGCTGCCAAAGGTCGAAGTTGTTTCGGTCTGCAACAAAACAATGCTTGCTACGAAAAATATAGATGCTGTATTCGAATTGTTTGATAAATATGGCATAAAAATAGAAAAAGTATAGAAGGTGCAGTACTATGTCTGTTCTGAAACACATATATGAACCTGTTATCGCCTTGATATATAAAACGGTTGATTACAAACTGAGATTAAAACATAAAACTGAAGGTATTGAAGAACGCAGAGGCAATATATCGCCTGAGCAGCTTAAAATGCTTGGCGGCAGATCCCCTCTTTGGGTGCATGCGCCTTCAGCCGGTGAAGTGTTGGCAGCGTCGGGACTCATAAAAGAAATGCGTGCTGACGGCTTTGATTTGCCAATTGTACTTACAACGATGACCGACAGCGGAAAAGCAATGGGAAAAAAATTACTGTACGGTTATTACGATTTGTTGTTTTACCATCCGTGGGATACAGTAAAATATTCGGTTTCAGCAATAGAGACATTGAAGCCTGTTGCGTTTATTCTGTCAGAGAAAGAATTGTGGCCCAATACTCTTACAGAACTGAGAAAAAGAAATATACCGATTTATCTGTGTAACGGAATGATTTCTGAACGCAGTTGGAGACGTGGCATGAGCTGTATCTGCAAAAAATTTACCGCAGAAATGATAAACTGTTTTACAAAGCTGTATGTGCGTAACGAAGTTTATGCAAAACGTTTTATTTCACTTGGTATCAGTGAAGATAATGTAATTACAGTTGGAGATTCAAAAACAGATGTTTTGCTTGATATGAGACAGCAACCGCCTAAAGAAGACTGGGCAGAACTGCTTGAAACAGGAAAAGGACCGATATTTATAGCCGGCAGTACACATCTCGGTGAAGAAAAAATAGTTGTTGACGCGTATCGAAGATTAAAGAAATATGATGCTGACGTTCGTCTTATAATAGTGCCCCGTTATATTAACCAGTCTGACGAAATTTGTAAAAATGTCAAAGACGGACATAAGGTGTGCAAATACAGCGAACTCTGTGATGACTGGGATATACTTGTTGTAGACAAAACAGGACTTCTCTTTGATTTATATGGTGTAAGTAGGGCTGCATTTGTCGGAGGCAGTTTTACAGAGAACGGAGGACACAGCATACTTGAACCTGCTGTGTGGGGAATACCTGTTCAATATGGTCCTCACATGGAGGATTTTGCTATTATATCTGAAGAGTTTATCAAGCAGGGAATTTCTTGTCAGGTATATTCTGCGGAAGAATTGTTTGAGGTGTGGCTTAATATACTCAGAGACGAAATTAACGCCGATAATGTAAAAGAAAAATGCAAGAAATATTTTGCCGAAAGAGCAGGAAGTACAAAGAAAACGTGGGAAGGTATAAAAGCAAACTTGAAAGAACAAAAAACAATTTGCTAATTTCCAAAATTGTGGGGTTAAAGATTAAAATATGATACCTAAAATTATTCATTATGTATGGATTGGTGACAGTCCGTTGCCGAAAGCTGTACTGACGTGTATTGAAAGCTGGAAAAAATACTGTCCGGATTTTGAAATTAAACAGTGGGGAAACGAAATACTCGCTGAGATAGATAATAGATATGTAACCCAAGCCCTTAAGTATAAGAAATGGGCATTTGTATCTGATTATATTAGATTGTATGTACTTTACCGTTATGGTGGATTCTATCTTGACACGGATTGTGAAATTACAACGTCAATAGATGAATTTACAAAATATTCCCATGTACTCGGACTTGAAGAATATGGTGACGGTATTCCTCAAAAGATTGCGACATCGTTTTGGGGATGTGAAAAAAATAATGCTGACATAAAGGCATTGTTGGATGAATATAAAAACAGGAACTTTGTTAAAGAGAACGGAGAACTTGATTTAACTGCTAACGTGCATAAGGTTTCAAAGTATCTTGAAGCCAAATATAAATTTACCATTTTGCGCAATATCATGCCTTCTTCAACTATAGAAAGTGATAGCGTTTTTTGTTTTGGAAAGGCAGGTATAATTTGTCCGACATACTATTTTTGCAGACCATTAGAAAATAAAAAAAATTATGCGATACATCATTTTGCATATACATGGGAAGATGTTTTTAAGAGAAAATTGATATTAAAAATTGGAAATTATAAACTGGTAAAATTTTCACAGAAGAAGTTTTCGCAAAGAAAAGCATTTCCATTAGTGGAGGGAGAAAAAATTATTTTTAGGTTATGTGTTGGTAAAAGATATTTTTGTATTACATACACGATATAATACGGATGTTGTGTTATAGGTGCTATACAACAATAATACTACTACAATTTTAAAAAACATGTGGTGTAGTAAGATGCTTCGGATGGAACGATTTTTTTATATTAAAAATTGGGCTGTCTATGAAATGTTTCATACAACTAAATTCGAAAACCTACAGTGGTAGAAATTTATTTTTTTTTGTGAAACAGCGTACAACAATTTTGCAAAAACTCTGAAAAAACAGCACACAAAAGCAATAAAGTTCTAGTGTGCTGTTTCGTATTTGGAGTACAGCAAACAAACGGCTCAACTGTCAAAATAACTGACTGTCGTCCGTTTGTCCGCAAATTTGACTGTTTTCGAACAAACGTTCCTAATAACTAAACATTCAAATTCGCCTGCGCAGGCGTTTGTTGCTCATAATGTTACCCTGATAGAGGACCGCGTGTTTAGTAATGAATCCCGCTATCCACGACAGCAGTTACCGAAGTATTCATTCCCATAGCGCATTGGCAGCGGGCTTGTCAGCATCATGAACGCATGGCGTCGATGCGATTTAAATAAAAAGATTTAACACACGGATGTCCGATCGGTGGAAAAAGCCTACCGTAAGCTAACCCGACGGGGCAGAGCTAAATCTCGGAAAAGAGAAAAAAGCGCTGAGCGATTTCTTCACCCTCCTATATATAATGTTCAGACGATACGGTAAATGGAACACCCCAAATTAGAGCGGGTAAGACGAAAATTCATCAACAGCGGTTAAAGTCAGCTGCATACTGCCTTTATGCCGCATTGTGAAAAATTCACAAACACAAAAATTGAAAATGAAATGAAAAGTAAATGAAAAACAAATGCAAAAATCGGGGGGTGTTTGCAAATACGGAGTGCTTTGAGCGGTATAATTGCAGATATTCGGCACAAAATTTTTAAATTTTTGCAAAAAACAGAAGAAATTTATAGGTAATTTAAATGATTACAACCAATTTTGCGTAATTTAACGAGTATAGCATATTAGCAGGTGGTATAATTTATTCTGAAAAAGAGTGTAATGGAGGATGTTGTATGTATCTTGCTGATTTGCAGATAGGGGAAAGCGCTCGTATTAAGAATGTTGGCGGAGAAGGAAGTCTCCGCAGGCATTTTCTTGATATGGGACTTACCCCTGGAAGTGAATTAAAACTTGTTAAGAAAGCACCTATGGGTGACCCGCTTGAATTTATGGTGCGCGGTTATGAACTGACGCTTCGGCTTGCTGACGCAAGGCAGATTGAGGCTGAAAAAATCAGTTCAGTTCAAAAGACGCTGTCTGAACAGAGCATGGAGGACACAAGTCACCCGCAGCTCGGCGAATTTGGTATTTATCATACAAGCAGCTGCGGTGAGGAAATTCCGGAAGGCGCGCGCGTCAGTTTTGCCCTCGCGGGAAATCAGAACACGGGCAAATCGACGCTTTTTAATCAGCTGACAGGCTCAAATCAGCATGTTGGCAATTTTCCGGGTGTAACGGTTGACCGCAAGGAGGGAAAAATGCGCGGCTGTGATAACGCTGTTATCATTGACCTTCCCGGTGTTTATTCTCTTTCTCCATATACGAACGAAGAACTTGTCACGCGCGATTTTCTGCTTAGGGAAAAGCCTGATTGTATCATAAACATTGTTGACGCGACAAATATTGAGCGCAATTTGTATTTGACAATGCAGCTTATTGAGCTGAATATTCCGACTGTGCTTGCGCTTAATATGATGGATGAGGTGCGTGACAGCGGCGGAACGATTCTTGTCAATAAACTGGAAAACGCGCTGGGTATTCCAGTTGTGCCTATTTCTGCGGCAAACAACGAGGGTACGAACGAAACGATACGCCACGCAATGCATGTCGCGCGTTTCCGCGAATGTCCGGGCAGACTTGATTTCTGCGACGCTGACGGAGAATACGGAGGCGCGGTACACCGCTGTATTCACAGTGTAAGTCACCTGATTGAAGACCATGCAAAGAGGTGTGGTATACCTGTACGTTTTGCCGCGACGAAGCTTGTTGAGGGCGACGTTCCGATTATGGCGCAGCTTGGTTTGAACGACAACGAAAGGGATATGCTTGAGCATATTATTGTCGAAATGGAGCGTGAAACAGGCATGGACCGAGAAGCGGCAATGGCTGACATGCGTTTTGATTTTATAGAAAAAATCTGTGCCGCGACTGTCGTAAAGCCTGTACAGAATCTTGCGCGCGCAAGAAGTCTGCGTTTCGATAAAATTCTTACGGGAAAGCACACTGCGCTTCCTGCGTTTTTCGTGATTATGGGGCTTGTTTTCTGGCTTACGTTCGGGGTTTTCGGGGCTCTGTTGTCTGAGAGCTTTGAACGGCTGATTGCGCGCGTTACGGCTGTATGTGACAGTGCGCTGAGCACCTACGGGCTTAACAGCGTTGCTCATTCGCTGATTATTGACGGAATTTTCGCGGGGGTCGGCTCAGTTCTCAGTTTTTTGCCTGTTATAGTTATACTGTTCTTCTTTCTTTCGATTATTGAAGACACCGGATATATGGCGCGTGTCGCTTTTGTCATGGACAGACCGCTTCGCAGAATAGGGCTTTCGGGTCGCAGCTTTGTACCTCTGCTTATTGGATTTGGCTGTTCTGTTCCTGCAATTATGGCTGCGCGTACTCTGCCTTCCGAACGCGACAGGAAAATGACGATATTTCTTACTCCGTTTATGAGCTGTTCGGCGAAACTGCCGATTTACGCGCTGTTCACGGCGGCGTTTTTCCCGCGTATACAGGGTACGCTTGTTATGACGGGGCTTTATCTGTTTGGAATTTTAAGTGGCATTGTTTTTGCAATGGTTATGAAAAGCAGCGTTTTTACGGGCTATCCAGTGCCTTTTGTAATGGAGCTTCCCAACTACCGCTTCCCGAACGCGAAAACGGTTGCTCTGCTTATCTGGGACAAGGCAAAAGATTTTCTTACGCGTGCTTTCACGGTGATTTTTGCTGCCGCTATCGTAATTTGGTTTTTACAGACTTTTGACACGCGGCTGAATGTCGTTACAGACTCTTCCCAAAGCCTGCTGGCACTTGCAGGAGGAATTATTGCGCCCTTGTTTAAGCCTCTGCTGGGTATCAGTGACTGGAAAATTTCAACAGCGCTTATAACGGGACTTATGGCCAAGGAAAGTATGGTCAGTACGTTTACAGTGCTTCTTGGCGGCTCTGCTTCGGCGATTAAAGAACTTTTCACAACAAAAACGGCGCTTGTTTTTCTGTCATTTACGCTGCTTTATACGCCGTGTGTCGCAGCTATTGCAACTGTACGCAATGAACTCGGAATCAGATATGCATGGCTGTTTGCCGCAGGACAGTGTGTGATTGCATGGCTTACAGCGTATGCTGTTAAAGTTTTACTGACATTAGCTGGTGTAGCATAAAAACAGACCGGAGGGGTTAGATGTTTTTAACTGATTTGGACGACGGTGATTTGGCTGTTATTGAAAATATTCCTGACGGAGACGCAGGTAAGAAACTGAGCGAACTCGGTATTTGCACAGGCAGTGAGCTTGAAAAAATAACGGGCTCTCCTCTGGGGAATATTGTTACTGTAGAAATTAACGGTAATTTTTATGCAATCACGAATGATATTGCCGAAAAAATGCTTGTCAGGATAAAATAGTACTATAGTAAAAAATATAATTTTGCGTATATACTGTGTCTTGAAAGTAATATAGTTGTTCTTAAGGAGAATTTTTAATGAAAAAAATTTTAGCAGCAATGGCGCTTATACTGTGTTTCGCAGCGAGTGCAACTGCAAACGCGGTGCACAAGAATATAGCGCTTATAGTGGCAGGAAGCGGGAAAACACAGGCTGAACCTGAACTTGTCAAACTTTGCGGTGATGGTTTGAAGATGGCTAAAAATAATTATATGCGTTCAATATCCGTCAAACTGTATAATTTAAAGGACTATGCGTCAAAAACTGAAGTTCTTGAACGGGCGTCATCATGGGCAAATATGGTAATAATTCCTGTTCCTGATTTTATGGAAGAACTGAAAACCGTGATAAAAAATCATGAAAATGTAGTTTATGTTGCTTTTGATGAAGTACCAAACGCCAGAATTATCAATTTCAGAGATGAGGAAACCGGCTTTATGGCAGGTGTATTGGCGGCGCTTTATGCCAAAAACAATAAAGACTCTCGCATTAAGAGTAATTCAAGGATAGGCGCAATTTTCGGGCCTGAAAATCCGGCAATCAAAAGAATGAAACTGGGTTTCCGTACAGGTTTGTGGTACATCAGTAAAAATATTGATCCGCTCATTGTTCATACAGAAGACTTTTTTAACCGCGAAGCGGCAGCTTCTCTTGCAAAAAAGATGCACGAACGCGGTGTAGACATTATTTTTACTGCCAGCGGAGATGCAGGGCTGGGCGCTATTGAGATTGCGGAAAAAGAGGGCTTTTGGACAATCGGAGTAGATGCCGAAGTTGAAAGGAAATATCCAAAAGCTGTGCTTGCAAGTGCTGTAAAACGTTTTGACTATGTTGTTTTTGCTGCAATAGATATGTATATGCAGAACAAACTTGATATAAATTATCTTTCTCTTGGTGTTAAGGAGGGGGCAATTGGACTCTCTACATGGACAAGGGAATCTAAGAGCAATGTGCCTCTGAGTATAAGAAAACAGGCGGAAGAAATTGAAGACAAGCTTGAAAAAGGGTTTATTATATTGCCCAAGTTCGATAAGAATAAGCATTAAGTATACAAAATTATAGACGACAGGAGATAGTAAAATGCTGCATTGCGGAATAGTCGGATTGCCGCTTAGCGGAAAATCCACAGTTTTTAATGTTATCACAAGAGCTGGCGCTGAGGTTAAGCCTTACGCCGGCGGCAAAACAGACCCGAATAAGGCTGTTGTCGCAGTTCCTGATAAGAGATTTGACCATCTCTGCGAAGTTTTTGCGCCAAAAAAAGAAACGCCGGCACAAGTTGAATTTGTTGACCTTGCAGGGCTTTCAAGAGGCGCAGGCAAAGGCGCAGGTTTGGGAAACGCTTTTCTTTCATTTGTCGCAGACGCAGATGCTCTTATTCAGGTAATCCGCTGCTTTGAAAACAGCTCGGTTGAGCATCCTGAAGGCAGTATTGACCCTATGCGTGACTGGAATATTGTTGAAAACGAACTTATCTTCCGTGATTACGCGGTTATAGAGAATAGGCTGAACAAGCTTAACGAAAAAAAGAAATTGCTGCCTGCTGAAACAAAGGAAAAAGAACTGCTGGAGCGTTGCTTTGCATGCCTTGAAGAGGAAAAACCGCTTCGGTATATTGATATGACAGATGAAGAAAAGCATCTTCTTAAAAGTTATGCCTTTGTCACATCAAAACCTGAGCTTATTGTTCTTAACCTTGACGACTCACAGAGCGACGAAAGTAAAATACCGCAGTACGAAGCGCTTAAGAAACGTGCGGAAGAACAAGGAATTGAGATATGCAAATTATACGGAAGCCTTGAAATGGATATTGCAGAATTCAGCGAAGAAGAAGCCGCAGAATTTACAGAGGGGCTTAACATTGCTGAGCCGGGCAGAGAGCGTCTTATTCAGGCGGCATATTCTGTGCTTGGTCTTATAAGTTTCTTCACAAGCGGAGCTGACGAAGTGCGCGCATGGACGCTGCACAAAGGCGACAACGCAGTTCAGGCGGCAGGCGCCATTCACTCTGACCTTGCAAGAGGCTTTATCCGTGCGCAGGTGGTTGCGTATGACGATTATGCGGCACACGGCGACTCAATGGATGAATGCCGCAAGGCAGGCGTGTTGCGACTTGAAGGCAAAGACTATCCTGTTAAAGACGGGGATATGATAGAAATCAGATTTAACGTGTAGCATGATAGTATAATTGCCGAGTTGGCTGGAACGTTAATCCGCCATGCGTATAAGCGTAAGGCGGATTTATTTTGCGGTAATGCTAATATAAAAATAGGTGGCAGATTATCAGAATTTTATTAGCTCAAGTAACACGCATTTTTCCGCAGAAGAATGTTTAAATAGTGAATATTTTGTGTTTTCATAACTCCCCGTTGGTGGTATAATCCTCGTTTGTCCAGGTTATAAAACCCGGCTTATACTCTTATGGCTTATCTAGCAGCGAAAGGATACAGATAAAATGCAGGATGCATCAAAAATTAGAAACATAGCAATCATAGCTCACATCGACCACGGGAAAACTACTTTGATTGATGGGATTTTCAAAGCAGCACGTCTATTTCGCGACAATCAGGTTGTCGAGGAGCGTGTTATGGACGCCGGTTCAATTGAGCGTGAACGCGGCATTACAATTAAATCAAAACACTGTACTGTTGAATGGGGCGGCTATAAAATTAACATAGTTGATACGCCTGGGCATGCGGATTTCTCAGGAGAGGTCGAGCGTGTCCTTTCAATGGTTGACTCCGTGCTTCTGCTTGTTGACGCAAACGAAGGCCCTATGCCGCAGACACGTTATGTCCTTATGCATTCGCTCAAACTCGGGCTTAAGCCTATTGTCATAGTAAACAAGGTTGACCGCCCCAACGCTGACCCTGCAGGGGCTTTGGACAAAACCTTTGACCTGTTTATAGAGCTTGGTGCAACGGAAGAACAGTGTGATTTCAAGGCATTGTTCGGCTCTGGCTTGCAGGGATGGCTTGTGGACGATATGGACAGGATTCCTGAAGGCGCAAGCGCCGGAATGGATGACCTCTTCAAAACAATTATCGAAAATGTCCCCGCACCTGCCGCAGACATGGAAAAACCGTTCAAAATGCAGGTTTGCACGCTTAGTTGGAGCGAATATCTCGGTCGTATCGGCTGTGGCAAAATATTGCAGGGCAGACTCAAAAAAGGCGACAAAATCGTACGCACGCACACCCGCTGGAAGGATTACGACCAGACAGACTGGGAGGTTGTTTCAGCCGAAAATGCCGCCTGCACGCACCTTTATGTAACGGAAGGACTGGGCAGGGCTGAGGTTGAAGAGGCCGGCGCAGGAGATATTGTATGGTTTACAGGTCCTGAAAATATTGACCTTGGCGACACAATTACAGCGCCTGAAATTTCAGGCGAAGTTATGCCGCCTCTTGATATCGAAGAGCCTACGGTTTCAATGCTTTTTCTTGTCAACACCAGCCCGTTCGCAGGGCGCGACGGCAACGCAATCACTCTGCGTCAGCTAAAAGCGCGCCTTGACCGTGAGCTTAAAACAGACCCTGCGCTTCGTGTTGAAGACATTGGCAGGGCAGACGGCGTAAAGGTATCAGGCCGTGGAGAGCTTCATCTCGGCATAATCATCGAAGAAATTCGCCGCGAAGGCTCTGAAATTTGTGTGTCAGGTCCTGAAGTTATAGTTCAGCAGGGTGCGGATGGCAAAAAACTTGAGCCGTTTGAGGAACTTATTATCGATGTTCCGGAAGAATATCAGGGCGCAGTTATTCAGAAGCTCGCTCCACGCAAGGGCGAACTTACTAACATGGAAAACAATGGTACAGGCGTGCTTCGTCTGCAGTTTAAAATACCTACGCGCGGACTTATTGGCTACCGTAGCGAATTTTTGACAGACACACGCGGGCTTGGCATTCTTGCTTCGCGTTTTATTGGTTACGAACCGTGGGTTGGTGAAATCACTACAAGAAACCGTGGTTCGCTTGTCAGTGTTGACACAGGGCAGGCTACAAGCTACGCTATAGATAATATTCAGGTGCGCGGCACGATGTTCATAAAGCCCGGAGACGAAATATACAACGGTCAGGTGGTTGGAGAAGCCTCGCGCAACAGAGACCTGCCGGTCAACCCGTGCAAAGCAAAGCAGAAAACGAACTACCGTTCGGCAACAAAGGATATGATGATTGTTCTTGACGTTCCGCGTACAATGACTGTTGACGCTGCGCTTGAATGGATAGCGTCTGACGAACTTGTCGAAGTTACGCCGAATAGCGTTCGTATCAGAAAAATGATACTTGATCACAATGAGCGCAGAAAAGCGCGTATTAAAGCTGGTATTATCGATGACGAAGATGAATAGACCATTTGTACTGCGAGAAATATACGGCGATGACGTTTTCAGAGCAGTGAGGTGTCTCGTTGACAAAATAGGCGATCCTCTTATCGGAGAACGTTGCTTTGATAATGAAAAGAACGATTACTTTGACGCTGTATGCAAAATGGCAGCCAACGCCGAAAAACTCGGCACAGCAGGAAATCCATGGCTGTTGTGGCTTGCTAAATTGTTTTCTGAAACAGAAATGCAGTTTGCGCTTGCACACGAGCGGATGGCGCATGTCAGCGGAAGTCTAAAGACGATTATACTTGAGGAACTGGAAGATTTTGTTAAATATATATCTCTGGATTTTAGAAAAGTTGACGAATTCACAGAAACAGGCTATTTCTCAAAAATAGCTGATTTCAAACCGTTACATGAAAATAAAAGCGGTACATCTCTTCGTATTACAATATTGGCTGATAACATTGGCAGTGCAAAAAGCGCGCAGGAACTTTATGTTGTGCTTGAAAAATTCTATGCCTCATTCGGCGTAGGGCAGTATGCAGCATATAATGCTTTCCGCTGGGACAAAAACGCGCGTGCGATAGTTCCTGTAACAAACACGGAGAAAGTCGCGCTTTCAGACATAATCGGCTATGACGAACAGAAACAGCTGCTTTGTGACAACACTGAAGCTTTTGTTGAAGGGCGTCCTGCCAACAATGTATTGCTCTACGGCGAAAGCGGAACAGGCAAATCTACTTCAATAAAAGCGATTATGAATGAATACGCAGAGCGCGGGCTGCGGGTGGTTGAGGTTTACAAGCATCAGATTGAAGACCTTGACGAGATTATTAGCATTATCAAGAACAGAAATTACCGTTTTATTCTTTTTATGGACGATCTTTCCTTTGAACAGTTTGAAATTGAATACAAGTATCTCAAATCGTTTATTGAAGGAGGGCTTGAAAAACGTCCGGACAACGTGCTTATCTACGCAACTTCAAACCGCCGCCATCTCATGAAAGAGAGCTGGAAGGACAAAGAGGATATGCAGGAGGATATGCACGAGTCCGAAACAATGCAGGAAAAAATGTCGCTTGTTGACCGCTTCGGACTGCTTATCCGCTACATTTCACCCGCTCAGCGCGAATATCTAAACATTGTCCACGCGCTTGCTGCGGAATACGGCATTGAAGTTAATGAAGAACTTGACCATGGCGCAATCCGCTGGGAGTTGCAGCACGGAGGTTTCTCCGGACGTGCGGCAAGACAGTTTGTGGAGCATGCGGCAGGAAAGAAAAAATAAATAATATGCTCTGCCTCGGCGGAGCATATTTATTTTTGCCGAACATATTGAAAATTAAGAGAAAGTAGTTTACAATTAGCCTGTTTTGTAAAGACAATAAAAACAAAAAATAATTTGCACCGAGGAGATGGTGTACATGCGTTACAAACTTGGAATAACAATGGGAGACCCTGCGGGAATAGGCGCT
This sequence comes from Synergistaceae bacterium, assembly GCA_045642025.1. Taxonomy (GTDB): domain Bacteria; phylum Synergistota; class Synergistia; order Synergistales; family Synergistaceae; genus Equadaptatus. The sequence continues at coordinate 7,632 of JAZUIB010000053.1, read as the reverse complement.
GAAATCACTGTAAAGGCACTTTCGGACAAATCAGTTTACGAGCGTTGTATTCCTGTAGTAATAGGTGATGGTGCGGTACTGAAAAAAATGCTCTGTCACAGCAGTGAAGTGCTTGCGGTCAATACAATAACAAATCCTGCTGAAGCTAAAGGACAGTTTGGAATTATTGACCTTATAGATCTCAAAATGATTGAAGAAGGCGGCTGGGAATTTGGCAAAGTGCAGAAAAACTGCGGAGATGCATCTTTCAGATATGTCACCACCGGAATAGAACTTGCAATGAACAATGAACTGCACGCTGTCGTAACAGGACCAATCAACAAAGAGGCTATTAACCTTGCTGGCCATGCTTACGCTGGGCATACAGAAATTTTTGCCAAATACACCGGTACGGACGATTACGGCATGCTTCTTACAGCGCCAGGGCTTCGTGTAGTACATGTCACTACGCACGTTTCAATGCGCGATGCCTGTGATATTATCCGTGAACACCCAGAACGCGTCGAAACCACAATAGAGCTTGCAAAAGAAGCTATGCATCTGCTTGGAAACGACAACCCGCGCATAGCGGTTGCAGGACTCAATGCGCACTGCTCTGAACACGGGCTTTTCGGTGACGAGGAGAACACCTCCATAATTCCGGCTGTGGAAAAATGCCGGGCGAGAGGCATAAATGCAGAAGGCCCAATTCCGCCGGATACAGTATTTGTCAAAGCTATTGCCGGAAAATATGACATAGTTGTTGCAATGTATCACGACCAGGGACATATACCGCTCAAACTCTGCGGGTTTAAGTTAGACTCAAAAACAAACAAATTTACTGCAATGTCAGGTGTAAACATCACGGTAGGACTCCCTATTATACGCACAAGCGTTGACCACGGCACGGCATTCGGCCACGCAGGCATGGGTTTCGCAAATGAACAGAGTCTTGTTGATGCGATTTACACAGCCTGTGACATGGCGGCTGTAAAATTCGGAAAATAAAATGCCCAAACTGCTCGTTCTAGCCGATGACTTTACAGGCTCCTTAGATACAGGAGTCCAGTTTGCAAAGACTGGGATTTCAACACGAATACTGTTTTCAGATATTGACAGCTGCAATATTGCTGAATATCAAGAAACAGTGATTGTTGCTGACCTTGAGAGTCGCCACGACACTGCAGAAAAGGCATATAAAAAAGTTTATCAGATTTCTGAAAAAGCACACAAATCCGGTGTAAAGCATTTTTACAAAAAAACAGACTCAGCGCTGCGCGGCAACATCGGAGCAGAACTTTCAGCGCTGCTTGACGCTGTACAGGCAGGTGTGCTTGAATTTATCCCTGCGTTTCCTAAAAACGGACGTACAACAATAAACGGTGTACATTTGATTTCAGGTACGGAGGTTGCAAAATCTGTATTTGGAGAAGATCCTTTCAATCCTGTTACAAAATCCTATATCCCTGATATTATTGCGAAGCAGACCGACATACAGGTCTCATGCTGCGAAGATTGTGAAGAACCGTTTATACGTGTGCATGATGCGCAAAACGAAGAAGATTTACGCAAAATAGCAGATAAAATCAGCGACACAACCGCACTTGCAGGCTGCGCTGGTTTTGCGGAATATCTGCCGGAACTTCTCGGACTTGCCGCCGAACAAAAAACGGAAGAAAAACGTTCAGAAAAAACAAAGATACTGCTTGTCTCTGGCAGCGTGAATGCCATAACGCTTGAACAAGTCGATGAAGCGGCAAAGGAATATAAAATATTTGCTCTTTCAGACAACGACAAAACAATTGCGGAATATTATGCTCAGCAAAGCTGTGCGCTAATTTCTTCGGCAGACAGTGCTAATGAACCGGATTTTTCGGCATACAGCGCAGAGGAGACCGAAACTTTGAGAAAAGAAACGGCGGAAATCATCTCTGCAAAAACTGAACGGCTTTTTAATATACTCTGCCCCGATCTGCTTGCGATATTCGGTGGGGACACGCTCATACAGACAGTCAGAAAACTCGGCTGCAAAAGCATAACCCCGCTGTGCGAAATCTCCTCGGGCACAGTGCTCTGTAAAGCACAGACAGACACACGGGAATTTCTCCTTGTTTCAAAATCTGGCGGCTTCGGCGGGAAAAATATCGTAAAAGAAATCATAGAGTTTGAATATTAAAACTGTTGAATGGCAAAATTAAATCCGCTCAGAAAAATCTCCGGGCGGATTTTTGTTTGTTTTATACTATACTGTTCTGCCTGAAATTATTTAACCTTTTTCCTTCTGCAGTAAATGACGTAAATTACAACGAGCAGTACACATCCGATGATAAGCCCGATGGTTATTTTTTTCAGCTCTGTATGGATAAGAGTTTCATTGTTGCCGAGAAAGTAGCCGAGCAACGCAAGTATTGCAACCCATATTCCGCTGCCTATCGCAGTGTAGGTGCAGAACTGTTTCATATCCATTCGCGCTAGTCCCGCCGGAAGCGAAATGTATTGGCGTATGACCGGAAGAAGCCGTCCTGTAAAGGTGCTGATGTGCCCGTGTTTTGCGAAAAATGTTTCAGCTTTGTCAAGCGATTCTTTGCTGATAAAAAGATATTTGCCGTATTTTTCAAGAAATGGGCGTCCCCAGCGTACTGCAAGCCAGTAGTTGAAAAGCGCTCCGAGTATGCTGCCGAGTATTCCGAAAAATATTACGGCGATAAGGTCCATTTCGCCTTTGCTTGCGAGGTATCCTGCCGGCGGCATGACAACTTCGCTGGGAAAAGGGAAACAGGAAGATTCAAGAAACATAAGCCCTGTAATCCCGATGTAACCCAGTTTGCCTATTGTTGCTACAAGCCACGTAATGAATGTGTGAAATAGAGTTGCTGCGTATGAGAGCATATTTTTCCCTCCGAATTGTTTGTGCTAATAGTATATCGTAAAATTGGCATAATCTGTTGTAAAATAATTGCACCGGATAATTGCAAGGAGATTTTTATGTTGAAGATTTACATTCTGAGTCTTGGATGTGCAAAAAACAGAGTTGATAGTGAATGTCTGGCAGGCGTACTCCGCCGCGCTGGTCATTTGATTGTGAGCGAAGCAGAAGAGGCTGAAGCAGTCATTGTAAATACATGCGGTTTTATTCAGCCTGCAGTTGAGGAAAATATTTCGGTCATACTTGACCTTGAGGAAATGAAGTCACAGGGAAAACTTCAGAAAATCGGTGTTGTCGGTTGTCTTTTCAACCGCTATGGTGTCGAACTTGCAAAAGGGTTTGACACGGTTGATTTCTGGGCTGAAAGCGAAGCGTGGGATAAGGTGCTTGAGGCTTTAGGCAGTAAAACGTCGCGCGGGCGTGTCCGCGCAAATTTACCGGATTCGCCGTTTTTCACCCGTTATCTTAAAATCAGCGAAGGGTGCGATAACCGCTGTACATACTGCGCTATACCGTCAATTCGCGGAAGTTTGTGCAGTCTGTCTGTGAAAACCGTTGTCAGTGAAGCGTTGCATCTTGTGGAAGAAGGAGCGAAGGAACTGTGTGTTGTCGGGCAGGATTTAACGGCATACGGTATGGATTTTGCCGGAAAATCGCAGCTTACACAGCTGCTTGACGCGCTTGAAAACGAATTGCCAGAGGGTGTTAAACTGCGTCTTTTGTATTTGCACCCAGACAGGGTTACTTCGCAGCTGCTTGAACGTATTGTTTCAGGCAGCAAAATTTTGAATTATCTTGATATACCGATTCAGCATGCTGACGAGGGGATACTTGCCGCAATGAACAGAGGTATAAGTAAAGAACGGCTAATTGATATTTTCCGCTGTGCCCGTTCTCTTGATGCTGATTTTGCGCTTCGTACAACCTGTATGGTTGGTTTCCCTGGCGAAACACGCCGCGCATTTGGACGTCTGCTTGATTTTCTTGAAAAAGTGCAGTTTGACAGAGTCGGCGCATTTACATATTTTGCGGAGGAAGGTACCCAAGCTGCTGCTATGCCGAAACAGGTAAGAAAATCTACAAAGGAAAGCAGACTTGCGGAGCTTATGGAATTGCAGGAGCAGATTTCGTTTGAACGCCAGCAGAGGTTTGAGGGGAAAATGCTTCGGGTGCTTGTTGAGAAAACTGATACTGATTATGCCGAGGGGCGCAGCTACCGCGAAGCGCCAGAGGTTGACGGAGTAATTGAGATAATCAATGCCCGTGGCACTTTGCGCGTTGGCGACGTTATTAATGTAAAGATAAAAGAAGCTCTGCCTCATGATTTAACTGGAGAAGAGGTTCGTTAAATGGAAATTACAAAAGCTGTTAAAAGTTGGTATGGAATGATTGCCACGCTTTGCGGACTGAGCTGTTTTTCGCGTATGCCGGGCACGATAGGGTCTATGGTAGCCTGTGTTGTATGGCTTGCGTTTAAAGGAATACCGATGTGGGTGGTAGTGCTGACTGCCGTTGTCGGCTGTATCGCAGCCGATAAATATGAAAAATCCTGCGGCCGTGAGGACCCTGGTGAATGTGTAATAGATGAGGTTGTCGGTTATTGGTTTTCTGCATATGGTCTTGATATGAATTTTGCTGTTGTTGCGCTTTTAGCGTTCAGAATTATAGACATTATCAAGCCTTTTCCTGTTAGCCGCGCAGACAAGATACACGGTGGTCTTGGAATTATGCTTGACGATATTGTCGGCGGTGTTATTGTAAACGTTTTGTTAAGAACTGTTTACTGGTTGTTTTACGGCGGAGGAATGCAGGTCGTTGCGGAGGTTTTAAAATGACAGACAGTATTTTTGAACTTGCAGGTCAAGTTGTTCGGCGTGCACTGGAATGTGGTGTGTCAATTTCTGCCGCAGAGTCGTGTACAGGCGGTTTGATTGGCGCGTCAATAACTGAAATTGCCGGATCATCGTCAGTGTTTTTTGGCTCTGCTGTTACTTACCATAACAGCGCTAAAGAAAATATACTGGGCATAATGCCGTGTGTGTTGGAAAAATACGGCGCTGTTTCGCCGCAGTGCGCTGTACAAATGGCACACGGTGCAAGACTGCTTTATAAAACAGATTATGCTGTTGCGGTAACTGGAATTGCAGGTCCTTGCGGCGGAAGCAGAGAAAAGCCTGTCGGGACCGTGTGGTTCGGCAGTTCATCGACAGCCGGAAATTTTTCCTACATGTGTCATTTTAGCGGAGACAGAAAGGCAGTGCGCAATGCGACCGTTGAAGAAGCGCTGGCTCTTTTTTTGAGGCTGATGAAATAATGACCTGCTGCGTTCCTATGTTTGCGGGAGAACTTGTTCGTAGCTTTGTCTGCATAGAAATACCTGACACGCACAGGGCAAAGCTCGCCGAATGGACAAAAACTCAGTGCGAAGTTTCTGGCGAAATCCGCTGGCTGCGTACCGAAACGCTGCACATAACGCTGAAATTCTGCGGCGAGCGCCCGCAGAAAATTGTCGATACGTTTATAAAAAGGCTTTCCGAAATAAAGCAGTGCGGCGTTTTGCAGTTGTCACTTTCAGGCATGGGCGGTTTCCCAAAACTTGAAAACGCGCGAATAATTTGGACAGGCTTAGGCGGTGACACCGATAAATTGACCGAACTGGCGAAAAACGTTTCACGGATTGCCGAAAGTTGCGGAATGGAGCGTGAGAGAAAAGCGTTTACGCCTCACGTTACACTGGGCAGAAGAAGCGAGTTTGGTTATATGCACGGTAGCGTGGTAAACGCACTGAGGCAAAGCAAATTGAAACTTGAGCCGTGGACTGTGGATGAAATAGTGCTTATGCGAAGCAGATTGCTCCCTGCAGGAGCAGAATATACTCCGATGAAACGGTTCAAACTCTGAAAATAGGGTATAATATAAGAACAGTTTCATATGTTTGCTGCTTACGGCGGGTGACCGGGCAGTTGAATACTATACTATATTTATATTCCGGAGGTGTCCGAATATGGCAAAGAAAGTTGTAACAAAAGAAGATATCCTTGCACAGGCACTGTCAGATATCAAAGACAAATTTGGAGAAGGCGCGATTATGCGTCTTGGTGATGAGGCTCAGCGCACGGTTGAAGTAATATCAACAGGCATACTGCCTCTTGACGTGGCATTGGGGGTAGGCGGAGTTCCCCGTGGCAGAATTATTGAAGTTTTCGGGCCGGAAGGCGGCGGTAAAACTACCATAGCACTCCACATACTTGCCGAAGCTCAGAAAGCAGGCGGTACAACAGCATTCATAGACGCAGAACATGCTCTTGACCCACATCTTGCAAAACAGTTGGGCGTTGATACAGACAATCTTTATATGTCTCAGCCGGATAGCGGTGAGCAGGCATTTTATATTATTGATACACTGGTGCGCAGCGGTGCATTTTCACTTGTTGTCGTTGACTCTGTTGCTGCGCTTACTCCGCAGGCGGAAATTGATGGCAAAATGGGCGAAGGCTCAAATCAGGTTGGACTTCAGGCAAGGCTTATGTCCTATGCTCTCAGAAGACTTACTGCTGCAATAGCAAAGAGCAATACTACTGTAATTTTTATTAACCAGTTGCGTGCCACAATAAACAGCGGCTACAGCCAAGGTCCGACAGAAACCACAACTGGCGGGCGTGCCCTTAAATTCTACAGTTCTGTGCGTATAGAGGTAAAACGTGGCAAGCAAATTACATCCAAAGATACTGCTATTGGTCATGAACTTTGGATAAAAGTTGTCAAAAACAAACTTGCGCCTCCGTTCCGTTCAGCGCATACATCGCTTATATACGGCAAAGGCGTGCCGCAGGCAGTGTCGGTTATAGATATGGCAATAGATGCAGAAATAATAAGGCGTAAAGGTTCATGGATGGCCTATAAAGGAGAGACTTTTGCACAGGGCAAGGAAGCCGCAGCTGACTACCTTGCAGAGCATCCGGATTTTATGGAAGAAATCAAAAAAGATGTACTGCGCAAGGTTGCCGAAGGACTTGGACTCCTTGATATATCAGAAGACAATGAGTCTGAGCAGGAACTGACAAGTGCGGAGGATGCGGTTGAATCGCTTCTAAAAGAAGGCGCACTTAAAATAGACCTCAACGCTGAATAATAAATCTAAAAAATGAAACGGATTAAATAATTCGGACTGCGGTAAGCAGTCCGAATTATTTATTTTAGGCTCTTCAGACTTTGACGTTGGATAGAGAAATGTACCTGATGCAAGTAAAATAATTGTCATTTCTGTACCCGTATCCTAAACCTGTAGAAAAAAGTCTGTAAAAAAGCAAGAGAGCTCCAATTGTAGAATAAAGAAACCATATTAGGTTTTGTATAAAGAGCAGTAAAAAGAAGTTTATTCAAGTTTTGTCGTGGGAATTTGAATTGAGTAAAGTAAAAACCTTGAAAACCGTGCTTTAAAGGTAAAAGCACATCGGGTGAATTTCGCTAGACTGCACAATAAATCGTGAGATGCTAAATACTGCTTTGACACTCAATATTAATTTTGTCTTGAAAAAAACAATTCCACGTCAAGGTGTGAGAGCCAAAAAATGAGAGCGCTTGCTCTCATTTCCTATATGCCGTATTTCGTTTGAAACAGGCTTTCGCGTTTTCGTCAGTGACAATTTCGTCTTCATATTCTACGCTGTCGCAGCGAAGAATAATCTGTCTGTTTTCAGTATCTTTGTAGATTGAAAATATCGGAA
>JAZUIB010000052.1:0-40837 GCA_045642025.1 Synergistaceae bacterium | reverse complement strand
TACGGCATAGCGGATTACTTCGTCATCATCAGATCGGTCAAGCGCTTCGCTGAACTCTTTTTCAAAATTCATTCCGTAAACCGTATCACTGCCAGCTGCGTAAAATCTTCTGCTGCCTGTCTCTATTACGCTCGGTTTTGGCGGTGTTTCAGGCGCAGGCTCAGCGGATACAGCTGCGCGTTTTGCGTTCGGGTTGATCTTCTGTGCAAGCTGCGTAAGGATTTCCGCTGCGGCTTTGTTTCCGGAATGGCGGAGCATAAAGGCTGCGCCTTCGGCTCTGATCCTGACTACTTTGCTATCTTGCTCTATATGAGCTTTCACTATTGACGGGAGCCAATCTGACAGCAATTTGTTTTGTGTCTCAAAATCACATTCCAGTTCCGGAGCCAGCGTGCAGCTGCCGTTGACACATTTGGAGCATAAAGTGAAACTGCATACCCGTTCTTGTGTTTCCGGCAAAGCTATTGTGTTTTGTTCGTTTGTTGTTATGTCCATCTTTAGACCTCTTTGTTTCTCTCTCCCTGTTTGTTCTGCTTCGCAGGGAGAGAGTTATTGTCGGTATTGTGTTTCTGCTGCGGCTGTGTTAAAATCCTTGATGCAGGGCCTGAGACTACCAGTAGATTGCTTTTGCAAAGTCGTGAATCCGCTGTCGCATAGCGGGTTCATATTTTTTGAGTAATGGCTGCAAGTGCGGCCATATAATCTCCGCCAACTTATAGCCGATTCCTGCGCAAAGGCATATAAAGCCCAATTCGATTAAAATAACCAAAGCCACGGCTGCCTGATCGACAAACTGCTCCATGTTTTACACCTCCTTTGCATTTATTCTGTCTATCTTGAATTTCACCTTGCAGATGAAAATAATTTTCGCCTTTCAAAGAATATCGTCTGCCTATTTCGGGTCAAAAAAGCGGTTTTACTTTTTTGACCTGCTGTGTATGGTGGTTTATGTTCTCGGTTTTGAAGTTATCCACAAGCGACGATTTTTTTTATATTAGATGATCACGTGCGCGCGTTTTTTTTATTTTAATTATTATTTAAAAATTATCTAAAAAAACATATATATAAATTTCTCTTACAGAAATTAAATTTCTCTGGTAGAAATTAAATTTCTCTGGTAGAAATCCTATTTCTCTGACAGAAACAAAAATTTAAAGTTTTCCACACTATCATTCACCTTCAATCAATGTAAAAACAATACTATGTTGCCCAAAATATTTTGTAGCTTTAATGTATCCAGTTTCGGTAAGACGTTTAATACCAGTATGTATAACACTTAAACTAACATTATAATCCATATGAATTTTGAGAAAATTAATAAAGCATTTTCCTGTCTTATTGTTTCGATAAGACAGCAAAATTGCATATATTCTCAAATCGGCGTTGGTTATTCGTGCATCTTTAAGCAATGCTAAATGAAGTTTTACATAAAATGCATTTTCATTTTTCACTGCATCAGAGGGACACTGAACGTTAACAGCTTTAATAAGCCCAGCGCTTATTGCAGACAATTCATCTGTAAAAAGATGCAGATAATTATTTTCAATGTTTTCCTTCGCAAAACAAGTTGGTACAACAAGGAAAAGAGTACCATTTTCAAATTTTACAGGTGCTGCCATGTTTACATACGCTTGAAAATCTTGAGGGTGGGATTTTCTTTTTATAACAAAACTATCCCATATTTGAGCAATGCAAGCATCAAGTGTTTTTTCTGCTTCACTTTTGGTTTCTTTCGTGGTAGAATGACCGTAGCGATTTTTTGGGAGATTTTGCATCTCTTCTTTGGTAGCTGTAGCCGCAGCTGCCTTTTTTTTCCCCTTATGATCTTCCATCTCTTGTAAAGAAGCTGTGTCAGGAGCTTTAGACTTCTTCTGTTTTGTTGAAATGCCGAAAAAGTTGTCTACAGTTCTTGCTGTATCTTCATTCTCGTACATTAAATTTGTGTGGTGTAGATCATCTGTGCCTTGTTTGATTTTGATTACCATTTTCGCTACCTCTGTTCCTGATCTTCCAATATGTCTTTCAGCACCCTTGTAACAAAAACATTCAGTTCTTTGCTCATGCGCTGCGTTTTCAGTTCAGGGAAGTCTGCGATGAACTGTTTGTTGTGAGCAAGTTTCGTAAAGTCTGTGCAGTCGTGAATTGTAGCGAGAATAGGGACACCGGATTCCTTGAATTTATCAAGATACATAGCGTTTATGGTTCTGTTTTCTTTGTACTGATTTACGACAGCACCAAGAATCTTAACCGAAGGCTTAAGGGTTTTAATGCGTTTGAGCAAGCTTATATAGAGCTTCAGAGCCTCAAAGCTTTCAGAAACCGCTATTGTTGGTATTACTACATAGTCTCCTGCGATCATTGTGTTTTGAGCAATAAAACTCATTGATGGGGGACAGTCAATTACGATGTAGTCAAACATCTTTTTACAGGTGCCTTCGATCCAAAGGTTAAGACGTTCGTAGCTTTTCGGCAGCCGCGCGCCGTTTTTGTCTGCCTCGGCAAGAGACAGGGATGTCGGAGCGATAAAGAGATTTTTACGGTTTGTCTCGTAAATAAAGCCGTCGTCCTCTGTTATGATGTTGAAATCGTCTGTCTGATCGTAGAGCTTCGCGATAGTCTGTGTCGGCGCAGGGCGTTCAATAAAGAAGTAATCTGTTGCCGTTCCCTGTGTATCCGCGTCAATTATGAGTGTTTTGAGCCCTCTTTTGGCTAATTCAGCAGCAAAGTTGACGCTGAGAGTTGTTTTACCTACACCACCCTTTTGCATACCAAAAACAATAGTTGAAGCGTTGTGTTCAATTTCTTTCATGCTTGTTTTCCTCCTCATTTGTTTCTGTCATAGAAACATTTTTGAACTTGTTTCTGTTAAAGAAACGTTTATTTGTTTCTGCCATAGAAATATTTCTATTATTGTTTTTACCAAAGAAATGTTTTTTATACTGTATTTCTGTGAGAGAAATATTATTGCTATCATAGAAAACATCTACCATTTGTTTCTGTCACAGAAATATCATTTAGAATTTATTTCCGTCAGAGAAACTTGTTGCAAAGTTTTTGCTACCTCAAAATAAATATTCAAATCTATTATAAACTTCTCAAACAAGACTTCCCATTGATTTCGTTCGACTAAAGCATATTTAAATTCACTTTCAATATCATCCCAACTCATGCCTTTGTCAATGGAAGCTTGTAAGTTATCAAAATTTAATTGTATGTACTTAATAAATTCACAAAGATAATTTTTCACTTTTACACCCTCGAACAAATAATAAAAAAACTACTGAGAAAAATACTTTCGTATTTTCTTAGTAGTTTTGAGTTGTACCATATAGGCAATTACTATTTTGGATTTACGGCTTGGGAAGCCGACGCTCTACCAGCTGAGCTATGTCCGCACACCTAATATATTAACACATTTTCTCCATTTCGGCTTATAATAATTACGCGAGGTGAGAATTATGCCGGGACCACAAAAAATCAAAACAGCTAAGACCGGTATCATAATCGGCAGAAACATTACAGATGAAATTATTTCATCAGGCTTGTCGCTGCTTGAGGCGATGTATATAAAATATGAACTTGTCAGCACGCTGAAAACAACAGATGAGGAAATCGCCGATTACGCCGCAAACGCTAAAAAACGTGGGATTGAAACAATAATTGTTGTTTCAGACGTTACGGACAGTCTCCCTGTTGTTGTTACAAAAAAATCTTTCGCACCCGTAATTTTTGCACCGTACTCAGACACAAAAAAATCCATTTCTAGGAAACTTTTATCGCAGGCACCGTTTGCAGCCGCTGCGCTGAACAATTTTGCCTCAGCAGTCCTAATTGCGCTGAAAATAATATCGCTCCGTGACAAAAGTTTGTCACGGCGAATGGAAAAACTCTGTTCTCAGCTTTGATTACGCAGCGCTCAAAACAAACAACGCCGGATTTCTCCGGCGTTGTTCTGTTTATTAAACTTACATTACAAATCCGAGTACCAGATAAAGCACAATCGATGCAGCCGCAAACAGAGCGCAGTACGGTGTCTGCGTTTTGACATGGTCAATGATGTCACAGCCTGAGGTTGAGCAGGACATAATTGTAGTGTCTGAAATCGGTGACGTGTGGTCTCCGAAAATACTTCCGCCAAAAGCGGCACCGGCAGTGAGCGGGATACTTACTCCCATATTTATTGCCATTGGCATAGCAATAACAAACATAATTGCCATAGTTCCCATTGAAGTTCCCGTTGCGAACGAAATGAGGCAGGCTATTATAAACACAAGCGCGGGAAGAAACGCAGGGTTAAGAGCTTTAAGGAATATTGATGACAGATAATTGCCTGTATCAAGCGCTTTAACCGTTGTTCCCATTGTGAAGCCGAGAAGAAGGACAAAGGCTATCGGAAGCATGCCTCCCATCCCCTTGAACATTTCATCTATAACTTCATTAAGCGTGAAAATTTTCTGACTGACACAAAGTATCCCCATTACAAGAAGTGAAACAAAGCAGCCCCAAAGAAGCGAATTCATGCCGCTGCCCTTCATGAGATTTCCCTGTCCAGTTATGAAAAGCGCCGCGATAACAGTGAAAAGAAGTGTAAGGATAGGCAGTGCAAGATTAAGAACGCGCGGTTTCGCGTCACTGATTTTTACCCTTAAAATTTCTCCGCCCTCTTTGGCATGAGCAGGGTCATCAAGCATACCGGTTTCCGTTGCGCGGATTTCAGCGTCTTTCATAGGTCCGAAATCCTTCTGAAGAAGCGCAAGGATGATAACGCCGAAAACAGCAAAAATGCAGTAGAAATTAAGACATATCGACCGAATGAGCATTGGAATCGCGTCCGCTTCCGCAACTCCGCCGGAGGTGAGATAACCGATCATCGCCGCAAGCCAGCCGCTGAGAGGAATAAGAACACAGACAGGCGTTGACGTGGCGTGAATTATGAACGCGGCTTTTTCATGTGGAACTTTCAGAGCGTCATTAACCGGACGTGCGACTGAACCAGTCACCATGCAGCTGAGTGAACCAGACGTAAAAATAAGGACACCGAGAAGCCAAGTAAAAATATTCGCGCCGCGTTTTGATTTAATAATACCGTTTTTCTTGACCATAACGTCAACAAAACCGTCAACACCGCCGGAACGCTCAATAAGATAAATCAGAGCGCCGATAAACAGCATCGAAGCGATGACTATTGTGTTTCCGCTTGACGCCATTGTTTTGACACAGCCGTTAAGCGTAGCATTGAGCGCAACGATAACATTCCAGTCGGCTATAACAAGCGAACCGAGGAAAATACCGAGGAAGAGGGAAACGAAAACATTTTTCGTTACCAGCGCAAGGATAATTGTGAGAATTGGCGGTACTATTGACCAGAAACCGTACTGCATTTGAAAAACACTCCCCTTTTCTTACTTTCTGATGGCTTTTCCAAGCCTGTGATTTATAATTTTTCCTTTTTCAACAGCGATTTTTCCGCCGATGATAACATAATCTATACCCTCAGGCTCTGCTACAGGCTCCGCAAAAGTTGCATTGTCCTTTATTGCGGCAGGGTCAAAAATAACAATATCTGCGTCTGAACCTGCTTCAAGTCCGCCCTTTTGCGGCAGGGATAGTTTTTCCGCCGCAGCGGAAGTCATCTTTGCGATACCGTCGGCAAGCGACACCTTGCCCGTGTTTATAAATTCCTTTATAAAATGAGGGAACGCACCTGCCGCGCGCGGATGCCCCTTGCCATTGTTCAAAAGGCCGTCGCTGCCGAGAATTACTGCTGTGTGAGCCATTGCCATGTCAACATCTTCAGGTTTCATAACGTGACAGACAGTAATCATGTCAGGATATTTTGCCCTGACCTCACGGAACAGCTCTTCCGTACAGCGCATACCCTGATATTCCCCTTCGCAAAGTTCCACAACGTCATAACCTGTGTGATAGCGATCAAGGAAACCATCGTCATAAGTTGCGGAACCGATCTGCGTGCTGTAAGCATAATACGGGTAACAGTCGCAGTGGAGATTCATTCCGTTGGCGCGGTAACGGTCAGTAATCTGCAGAAACTCCTCCATCTGCCCAAAACCAGCCATACTTCCGATATGTGAAATTTCAGTATTAAGATTAAATTTCTCGCCGACCGTGATAAATTCATCTGCCGCCTTAAAAACGCCTGCCGCGTCATCTCTCACGTGCGCCGCTATAAGTTTGTTGTCCTTCCGGCAAAGCTTCGCCGTGCTTTCAAGTTCCACAGCGTTAATGCCGGGCGCATAGCGTATGCCGTACGAAACACCGATACAGCCGCCGTCAAGAGCTTTCTCTGCGCTGCTGACAAGCTTGTCAAGCTGCTCTGAAGTAATTGCAGCGTATCTGTCAGCAGCGCCCGCCTCATAGCGCAGATAGCTGTGGCCTGCATACATAGCAACATTTACAGGCGCACCTTTAGAATCCACCGTATCAAGATATTTTACAGGGTCACAGAGATTTGTTCCGCAATTTCCGGCGATAACAGTTGTAACACCCATTTTGAGCATAGTGTCGAAAATACAAAATTCAATATCATCGCCGGCTGCGTTAAGCGGGTCCTCGTGCATATGAATATCGATAAAACCAGGCGACACAATTTTTCCGGCAGCGTCAATTACAATGTCCGTTTCAGCCTCAGCATTGAGAAACGCCGCGATTTTACCATCCTTAACCAAAATGTTCTGCTTTGAAAAAACAGAATTTTTCGCGTCAGCTACAAAACCGTTTTTAATCAGCAAAGTTCCCATAACAATCCCCTTCCGAATTTCGCAAACTCCTAACCGCAGAATAAAACGGCTGATACTTCTGCGTCAGCCGTAATAATTCCAAATCCCGCAACCGGGGTTCAACTAATACATAGCTCTCCGCAAAAGCGACAGTCAAACGGATATTATCCGAGTGCCCGGGCAAAGTCCGCAACATTCTGCCTTCGGCAGCGACCCCTTTCACAACGGCAACGGCTTTGCGACGCCTTTGACACCGTCGATACTCTTGACAACTGCTCCTCTATCCTTTAATTGCAATATTTAATTGCAGAGATTATAGCACTTGTTTTGAAGATGTAAATATTTTTTCTCAAACCGGTTGTTTTTCCGCCATACACTATCCGTTATACACCTCATAAGACTCTGCAAGAAAATCATCTGCGTTTTTTTACGTTCAGCGGCAGCCGGAAGGCTGCCGCTTTGAAAAGAGTTATATATACAGAGAAATATCAGATAATATCTGCGCTACTTGAACAGCCGTCAGCTGTTTCCCTCCAGCTTTTTCATTGCCCGCTTTGTAAAACGTCTTGCGCTTGCGGCAAGCACGCTCTGCATTGTCTTGCCGCTGAGCCTTGCAAGGCAGAGAAATGCCGTACGCTCGTCGGCATTAAGCCTGACCGTGACCTTAGCATTCGAATTCATTTTCATCACCCCCTTTTGAAACTTCATCAGTATCTTCAGAAGTTGTGCCGCAGACGTAGGAAATTACTTCCTGCGCTTTTTCTTCCTGTGCAAGCGCCGCGAACTGCTTTACAAGAAAAAATACCATATTGTCCATTTTCTGCCTGTCCATTTCAGCCATTCGCTCACATTCACCTACGGACAGTTCGCATTCTATTTTTACGTTTACGTTCATTCCCTCACCCCCTAAGCGCACTTCCTCAGGCTCTCGCCTAAAGGCGTGAGTTTTTTGTATATCGTTTTCAGCCGCTGGTTTACCGCCGAAGCTGAAATACCGTATTCTGTGCCGAGTTCTTCAAGCCTCGCGCCGTCAAGGCGCGCGCTAAGCAGTTTCATTTCTTTTTCGTCCAACTGCCGTTCAAGGTCTATTTTCAATTCTGCGTCTGCTCGTTCCCCGTCAGCGCCGCTGTCATATACTGCAACAGGACAGTAATCACCGTCAACAAAATCTTCCTCTGCATTTTCAGCTGTCATACTGCCGTAAAATACGACATTTCCACGCGGCTGTTCACTCTTTTTGGAATCCATGCTTGTAAAAATACTGCTTCGGACACTTGTTTTTGCCGCATAGTTACGCAGCTTGTATTTGAGCAGTCCGTAAATCTTAAATTTGAACTCGGCATCGTCAAGCATTTCCGGCGTAAGCCTGTCTTTATTTCTGTCTGCATATTCAACTAGAATTTCATACCCTGCGCCGATAAGCTCGTCATAAGCCGCGCTGTTGCCGTTAGAGTAATAGCGCGCAAGACGTTTCAGCGTCTGGAAGATGAAGATACACCAGTTCTTCTGCGAGGTTTACCTCACCACCGTCTGCGCCGTAAAGTTTTTCGCGCTTTCTGCGTTCTTTCCACTCTCTGTAACCACCGTCAAGCGGAGTCTCAAATTCTTCGCTGTCACAGCATTCCGTCTCGTCCGTGACATCATCAAAGATTGTTTCTTCCGTTATTTCAGTTATTCCAGTTATTTCAGTAATTTCAGTTGTTTCAGTAATTTCCGTAAGTTTTATTTTCATAATGTTCTTTCCTTTCCGCAGGCTGCCCTGCCGGAAAGAACACTGTCTTTTCAGTTTAACGTGTTCCTCCGGAGGGCTTTGCCGCTATTTTTTGTGTTTTGATATGTCTTTGGGTGTTCAGTTACTTCATTTGCTGCACTGTGTGGGTGAGGTTTCAAAGTAACATCTCCTTTCGTTTGCTGGACAGCATTCGCTTCGCCCACGCCGCAAAGGCTTTAACGTTTTTGCTGTTGGGCTTAGCGTTCAGCGTTATCCTGCGGCGTAAGCGCTATCCCGCTTTACTAGTCCATCTCTACGTCTGTGGTGGTTGTTTCAATAATTTCCGCGCCGTTTACGTTTGATATAGTTTCGCTGAACGGCTGTTCGCTGAGAACTGTCTGCATTGCCGTTTTGACAAGTGCTGCTCCGTCGCCTTCCTTAAGGCCTTCCTTGGCATAGTTGAGTATGACATTGAGGTCATCGCCGCCGATTGTTTTGAATTTCATTTTCAATTTTCTCGTACTTTCAATACCCATTATTCATTCACCTCCTTTCGTGCGTTCACTTTGTTCACTTAGTTCGCAGTTTGAAGGACGTTCGTTTCACTCGCTTGTAGGTTGTAGATTTTTTCTACCTCCTACCTCCTACTCCTTACCTTCTGCTTCCTGTTCACTAATCAACAATCTCGTCATTCATACTGCGTATGACTTTTGTCGGCTGAATTACGAACAGCGGTTTGAAATTTCTTGCTACTGAACTGAGTTTGTCAGCGTCCGCAGCTGCTGAAATTCTGTTTACAGAGACAGTTTTCTTGGCGTCATCAACCGTAAGACTGAACTTCATGCTTGTTCCTTCGTTTTCAAAACTTGCCATTTCCTTCACCTCTCTTTCTTATAAATTCCGGGGGTATGAATGCGCGGGAATATAAAATCCGGCGGTATAAATTACGGGACAAAACCTCTACCCTGACTTTTTACTCGCTAGCTTTCCGCGTGTCGGGCGCTTTTAACCCGTATCCTGCACTGCCTCGTTTTATGTCAGCCGGCGGCCGACGACTGACGACTTCCCGTTTTTATTCACACCCTCCATATATAAATCTGCGGACAGCCTCCTGATTTTTGAAGGGTGCTCTGAAAAAAAAGTCTATATTTTTTTCAATACGCCTAAATCAGCCTGCTTCGGATTGTCCTGTTACATTCCCTTGTCTTTGGGCAACATTTCAGTATATAAGATGTAAGAGACATTGTCAACGGACAAGAATTTTCAAAATTCTTTAAGAAATTTTTTACAGCAGCCTTCAAAAATTGCTACCCTGTCCGCAGATTTATATATGGAGACCTCTGTTTCCGAACATCGCGCAAATTCAAAACGGTGAACCACAGCCAACCTACGGGGGATCAACTACCAGTAACCGGAAAAAATAATGCGCCTTGCGACGATACACGTCTCGTTGATGCCGGACTTTATATGAGGAAAGGCTGCCCAAGTCTGCAACTTCTTCATATATTGGGTGAGTCCGTCTGAGACACAAACATTTTTTCAGACCGCGGTTTGAGCTTTTAGCACTTAGCACACAGCACCTCGCACTTCGGGGAAGCGGTGAGCGAAAAAAGAAAAGCAAAACAGCAAAGCACAATCTGCCGAAAGAGACGAGCTTGAAGCAGAGAGTGAAAAACAAAAAACAAAATATCGACGCCTTAAAATTTGAAAAATGCCGGCGGGGTATTCCCCAACCGGCTATTTTTGCGTGCGATGAAAACGGAAATCTCTATGCTACATTGAAAGTGATATTGCTCATATTACAATAATCAGTGTGTGTGCCAATATTTTCAAAAAATAGTTTAGGCAAAATAATTGACGGTGAAAAGGCCATAAACTCTCGTCCTTTTCTTATTATATGAGCTGAATAACTCAAATCATAAGTTATCTGCGTAAACCCCGAATACAGCTCTTTAACCATATCATCTGCATCATAAGATACAATCCATTTAGATTTCAATGTTTTTACAGTATCCGCAACATATCTATGGTCGTGTTTGCTGTAGAAATTATCATAAAGTCCGTGCGCCTTGTTAATATACGGTGGGTCAAGATAATATAAAATATTATTATGCCTGTCGTTTTCCATATCAGATAAAAACGCTATGGCATCTTTGTTATATAAATGTATGGATGACTTATATTCAACAATATTTTGGATCCGTTTAATCAAGTCAGATTTATTAAATCTGGCATCTAATTTCCACATTCCGCTCTGATCTTTACCGCCTATTACCCCACCTTTAATGATTCCGGAACGGTTGGTACGGTTTAAGAAAAATGTAGAAAATCCGAGTTTAAACAAATCTGCATTATCTTTGTCATTTTGAATTTTTTTCTGCCGTTCCCATTCTGTAATAGAAATATCAGTATCAACAATCTTTTTAATAAGCTCATTTGTGTTATTTAATACAGAATACCAAAAAGCATAAATCGCTCTATCCTTGTCATTGATATAAATCTCGTGTGCCTTACCAGTCAGAAGCAACGACAAAGCCAACCCTGCACCACCTGCATAAGGCTCAGCGTAGCTGGGTTTTGTCTTGAAATTACTCTCGACCATACGAGAGAAAAAAGCAAAAAGTTTATTTTTCCCTCCCGGGTAGCGCAGCGGAGTATAGTTCATGAAAAATTTTTATTCCCTTTCTTCAATCTTAGGCAAAGCCATCTTCTCTGCCGTCATGTTGAATGCTTTGATAAACTCTTTGTTAAATTTTAACACATCTTCTTCGTGTTCTTGATACCAACGCTTGTAAATTGCTGACATTCCCCGCCCCCAGTTCTTTTTTTCTGCATTAAACCAGTTTTTCATTGTAGTTCTATCTGCGTATAACTGAGGTCGATTGCTGATAAAATGCTGCTTAGTGTAGTTGGTTCCAGCAATTTTCCAGAAACTATCATTGGCAGGCAAATTGGATAGTAAACTGCACATGCAGTGTTCAACACTTGACCCGCCGGGCATTGCAAGCAATGCTTTTGAATCTCGTGAAGTACAGTGTTGATCACCGTCCATTACCCAAATCGCAGGTATAAATTTATCAAACGCTTTGGAAACATTTCTAAGCATAGTATAACCACAATGCACGGCTATAATTTCGATACGATGTGTAATTTCAGCACTTAACAGTTTTTTAAGAAATAACACACCTTCATCGTCTTCCGTAAAAACTTTGATTTTGGGAAGTTGCTGATTTTCATTTTGAAGTGTAAGTGCACTCATAATGTCGTCTAAACGTGGATTACAGGAAAATATAACGTCACCATACGGTGCATAAAGATGCCATACACAAACATTTTGTCTATCATCTATACTGTCATAAGCAGCCTTGATAAATTCGATTGAATGAGTCGTTACAATTATTTGGATATCGTGTATTCGCGCCATTCTAAGCAGAAAATCAACTAACTTGCGCTGTGATGCCGAATGTAATGTAACATCTGCTTCATCTATAAGCAAAAATGCTCCCCTATATTTTTCTTGCATTTGTTCTTTGTATCTTATTATTGATATAACTGCACCAAGGATTTTGCCTATATTGTCCTGTCCGGCAGAAATAACATACGAGTCATAAGTATCCGTTTCAATTCCGAAAGTCTCTTTTTCTTTCGGATTTTTTGACTGTATTACCTGAGGTTTAATAACTGCAGATATTTCTGAAAGAATTTTCACATGATTCTCAACAAAAAATTCTTTTTCTTGAACTGTTAGATTTGTTTCGGTTATTGAGCATTCGGCAGTCTCACCTAATGGGAAAACTCGTTTAAGTCCCAAATAAACTACTGGAATATCAATATTACCATCGCCTGCCGCACGATTTCTGCCGGTGACAAATCTAATCGGCGGAATAATATCATTACGCTTATAAGTTTTTACTTGAACTTCTGTCCCGTCACTGTGCATTGGTGTGTAAGTGTTAATGTAATATGTGTGGTCACCAGGAATATCATACGTAGGTGACATTTTAAATATTTCACTAAATTTTGAACGAAGTGTCCTGCCCCATATATCTTTTTCATTAATGCCAAATGGTTGTGCGATCATACCTAACAATGTGGACTTTCCCGTGGCATTTTGTCCGGTTATTACAGTAAGTCTTTTACCCAAAGGATATTCACCTACAGGCAAATTTCTGAATTTATCGACACGCAGACTTTTGATCACAGGCATTTCAGCACCTCCTATTACTCTACTGTGTAAATTATACTACCTTTTACTCCGTTTACAACAAAAAACACAAGACAAAAACGCCGTCTTGTGAGAGAATAATAGCAGAATTGGAAGGAGGATGCCGCTGTGTTTTACCGTATGATAGAGACCGCGCGCGACAAATGGTATTCTTCGCCTGAATGTACTGTCTTGTCTGTCACAAACTACATTGAAACAAAAGGCTCTATGCGCGACGCGCAGATTGACGCCATAAAAACGTATCTTTATCTGAAAATCGCCTGCGAAGACAAGCCTCTTGCTAAGCTGTTTGCGGACGGCAAATTTAATTCCATTGCCGAAGCTGCTTTTGATGACCTTGAAATTTCAAACAATACACGTAATTTTCTCAAACAAAACAAAGCAGCGGCAGCCCTGTTTGAATACTCCCGCCTGAGAAACGACAAAGGCGAGCAAGTTTCCAAAAAACTTGAAGAAGCAATTAAAAAAACGCCGCAGACAATAGATTACAATAAATTTTTCTACAACGCTTTTTACGGTGTTTCATACACGGACTATCTTTTCAGTCTTCCGATGGGCGCGGGCAAAACATATCTTATGGCTGCGTTTATATATCTTGACCTGTATTTTGCGCGGCTTGAGCCGGACAATCCCATTTTTGCGCACAATTTCATAGTGTTTGCGCCTTCGGGTCTTAAATCTTCGGTTGTGCCGAGTCTCCGCACAATCCAGCGCTTTGAGCCGTCATGGATACTGCCTGAACCTGCCGCTTCAGAAATAAAACGGGAGCTGATTTTTGAAGTTCTTGACGAGAATAAAACGGCAAGCAAATCTAACAAAACAAAAAATCCCAATGTTCAGAAAATCGCAAATCATCAGCCTTTCCGCGACTTGTTCGGTCTTGTGGCAGTTACAAACGCCGAAAAAGTTATCCTTGACAGTGTGCTTGAGAAAGACGGACAGGCATTTATACTTGATAATAACGAAAGAAGCGTGTTTGCGAATGAACTGCGCGCGCTCATAGGGCAGCTGCCTTCGCTTTCAGTTTTCATAGATGAAGTCCACCATGCCGTTAGCGATGAAATAAAGCTTCGCGCCGTAGTTAATAAATGGGCTGACGGCGGTTCAATCAACTCTGTAATCGGTTTCTCCGGTACTCCGTATCTTGAAAAGACTGAAAAAATTACCGTAACGGAAGACCTTTCCGTTGCAACGACTGAAATCACAAACACAGTTTATTACTATCCTCTTGTGAACGGAGTCGGCAATTTCCTGAAACGTCCGGACGTAAAAATCTCGGAAACAGCGGAATCTGAACGCATAATCGAAACCGGCACAAGAGAATTTCTTAACAAATACAAAGATACCGTTTATTCCGGCGGACTCGCCGCGAAACTCGGCATATACTGCGGTACCATAGAAAAGCTGGAAGAAACGGTTTATCCGCTTGTTTCGCGAATTGCCGCCGAATACGGCATAAGCGCGGACGCGATACTCAAATTTCACAGAGGAAACAAAAAATATCCGCAGCCGCAGGACAGCCAGCTGCAATACGACTCACTTGACAAACCTTTTTCCAAAATACGGATAATCCTGCTCGTTCAAATAGGAAAAGAAGGCTGGGACTGCCGCAGTCTGACAGGAATAATACTGTCGCAGGAAGGCGACTGCCCCAAGAATATGGTGCTGCAAACCTCCTGCCGCTGCCTGCGTCAGGTGGTAAAAAACTCTGACGAAACAGCGCTGATATACCTGAACGGCGATAACGGCAAAAAACTTGAAGAACAGCTGGGCAGGCAGCAGCACATCACAATAAAAGAATTTATGAACGGCAACGCCGGAAAAACGCGGCTGAACCGCTACAACCGCATGGAACGTCTGAAACTTCCGCCGATAGATTTCTACCAGCTGTCGGTAAAATACGGCGCGCTTGTCGTTGAAAACGCCACCCCGGCACAAAATATACCGGCTGCCGCAGACGGAACGCAGATAAACCCCGACACAGTGAGAATGATAGATTTATCGCTTCACAGGGTAAATACGGTTGTTGACGATGAAGAACACGGCACAATCCCCGCCGCCTTCAACGGCTGGCTGTATGAAATCGCAAAAGAAAGTTTCGGATTCCTTACAGTTGACGAACTGTTGAAATACGAAACAGAGCTGCGCGGCATATTTGAAAAAATCACCTTTGTCAAAGCAAAATCACGCTGCTACAGCTCAAAATACAACATTTCGGCAGTCCGCGCAAACATCCGCAAAGCCTTTGCAGACAAAAGAGAATGGGCAACTGACGAAGAATTTATACCGACATGGGCAAGTCTGCTTAACATCGCTAACTTCACAAATGAAATTTACACGGACGACACAAACGAGTTCTGCCCCGAACAGGACATAGTAGAAAAAATCATAGCCGATGACAATGGGAAACTTGTCATAGACGAAAAAACAGCGGAAACGATAAAAAGTCTTGAAGAACTCGGACAGGCAGAAATGGCTGAAACCCTGCGCAGACAGAACAGTTCGCATCCGCAGAAAGACAGAAGCTTCCACTATCTGCCATACCACACGGACAGCAGCTTTGAGCAGAAATTTCTGACAGAGATTCTCGGACTTGAAGATGTTGACAGACTTGGGCTTGAAGTCTATTACAACGGAGACAGAGAACTGACAGAATTTAAAATAAAGTGCTATAAACAAGGTAAAAACGGCTGGCAGGATATAGGCTTTTACACGCCGGACTTTCTTATAATACAGAGAAAAAACGGAGAGATATACAAGGCTGCCATCGTTGAAACAAAAGGACAGATATACGCTAACGACCCTGTGTTCAAAGAGAAAAAGAAATTTACGGAGACAGAATTTATCATACAAAACAACAAAGCATTCAACTACAGACGCTTTGATTATCTCTACCTTGAAGACAGCGACAGCGAACAGGAACGACTGATAAAAACGCACAGCAAAATAAAAGAATTTTTTGGAGGCGAAGAATAATGCCGATAAAATACGTACCGTTTATACCGGAACCGATTGAAGGACAGGCTGTTTTGAGAAATTTCAGCCGTATGCTGAAATACCGCGGCGCGGACGAAACCTCCGCCGTGCTGCGTCGCGGAATGCCGCTTTACGAGCTTGAAAAAACGGAAAACGTAGGAGAAAACGCCGGCGGAAATATGGTGATTCGCGGCGAATGTGTTTCCGCCTGCGCTTACCTCAAAGAACAGGGCATAAAAGTTGACCTCGTCTATATAGACCCGCCGTTTGCAAGCGGCGCAGACTATGCGAAGAAAATTTATATCCGCAGAAATCCCAAAGTTGCCGAAGCACTTGAAAAAGCAGAGCAGGAACTTGACAACGAAGAATACAAAGCGTTTGAAGAAAAAATGTACGGCGACGTTTGGGACAAGGAAAAATATCTCAACTGGATGTGGGAAAATCTTGTCGCCATTAAAAGCGTAATGAGCGAAACCGCGTCAATCTATGTGCATCTTGACTGGCACATTGGGCACTATGTCAAAATTCTTATGGACGAAATATTCGGAGAAGACAACCTTAAAAATGAGATAATTTGGGGATATAGGACTGGCGGAACAAATAAGTCATGTTTTGCACGAAAGCACGATACTTTATTTTTCTATACAAAGTCGCCAGAGCCAAATTATATATTTAATGTGCAATATTACAGGTCATATGTTGATAAAAAATATAATTTTAATCAAAAATATCCTGAATTATGGGATGAGTCAAAACAACGTTGGTATCACAATGCTGTTTGCAGAGATGTTTGGGAAGATGTAAATGTAATAGGAACAGAAGCAGACGGTTCTGAAAGTGTAGATTACGCGACCCAAAAACCCGAAGCGTTGCTTGAAAGAATTATTAAAGCCTCGTCCAATGAAAATATGCTCGTTGCCGATTTCTTCGGCGGAAGCGGTGTAACGGCGGCGGTTGCAGGCAAACTCGGCAGAAGATTTATCCATTGCGACGTAGGCATAAATTCCATTCAGACAACAAGGGACAGACTCATTGCGAACGGCGCGGAGTTTGACGTGCTTGAAATTAAGGACGGCGTTCAGCTGTACAGAAACCCCGTGCAGACTATGGAAAAACTTAAATCTGTTATTCCGGGGCTGAAAAAAGACGTTTCTGTCAGCGATTTTTGGGCAGGCGCAATATCCGACAGCAAATTGGGAGTTGTGCCGGTGTATCTGCCCAACCTTTTGGACAGCTCGTCAAGAATGCTTGACGAGGCTCTGATGTACCGCATAATTCATCAGGCAATTCCCGAACTTGAATTTGACGCAAAAAAAGTGATTGTCTATTATATTGACGTTGAAGACAGAAAGAAACTTGAAAAGTTTATAGCGGACGATGACAGTACACTTGTCAAAATCGAGTTGCGCGACCTGAAACCGGTGCTTGACGATGTTGTTGTCAGCGACTGGGCAAAATTCAGCGTTCAAAAAACGAGTGCTGACCTTTTCGGCGGATATTCCGTTTCAATAGACGGTTTTGCAAGCGACCGCGTTGCGCAGAAAATTACGGAGTTTAACGAAAAAGCGTTTGCAAATTCTTCTGACAAAAAACCTTACAATCCTATTGAAATCAGCGAGGAAGGTCTTGAACTGATAGAATTTATCAGCCTTGACTGTACGTCCGCGGAAGACGGATGGCACTCGGACAGCGAAATTAAAATCGACAAAAACGGTTACGTAATAAAAGACGGTGTCAAGACAAAAGAGTTTTGGGACGGGAAAATTGCGTGCAGGGAAAAGCCGCTGCGTCTGAAAATCCGCAACATCTGCGGAGACGAAACGGAATGGAAAATCAAAGATGCCGATTACGCGGAATAACCGCTGAATATTCAGCAGTCAGCTTAATTTCACAGCCGGAGGTTTTATCTTCCGGCTGTTGTTGTTTTGTGTTCCTAACGTTTTAGCCGTTAAGCGCGTTAAAATTATCAAAAAAGAGCAGTGTTGAAAATCTAAAATCTTCCATAGTATTCTAAGCGACCTTTGAGAGGTTGGTCATAAACTCTTTGTAGAGCCTGTGAGAAAAAATCTGTAAAAGAACCTAAAATCGGTACAGTTTATTATCTTTAAATGCAATCTGTTTAGGCAAAAAAACACAGGCTGTCAGCCTGTTATTTTGGAGCGGAAGACGGGATTTGAACCCGCGACCCCAACCTTGGCAAGGTTGTGCTCTACCCCTGAGCTACTTCCGCAAATATACTTTATCTTAAGTGGTGGCGGGGCCCGGAATCGATCCGGGGACACACGGATTTTCAGTCCGTTGCTCTACCAACTGAGCTACCCCGCCTGTGACTTCTCAAAATGGCGGAGCTGACGAGACTCGAACTCGCGACCTTCGGCGTGACAGGCCGACGCTCTAACCGACTGAGCTACAGCTCCGCAAATAAGTTGTCATGGTGGGCGGAATAGGTTTCGAACCTACGACCCCCTGCGTGTAAGGCAGGTGCTCTCCCGCTGAGCTATCCGCCCGCTCGCCCTGCCGTACGCATAAGCGACAACAGGAGAAATTATACTATAATTTCAGAGTGTGTCAATAACTTTTTTTATTTTTTCTTTGTTTTCGGGGCAACTTTTTTTGCTTTTTTCGCTTTATCTGAATCGACTATTACAGTTTTTCCAGCGATTTTATCGCGCAATACTGAGATTGCTTTCTGGAGCTGTTTGTCCTTTTTCTTATTTTTTTCGACATGCCCTGCAACTTTTATGTCTGGCTGAAGTCCTTTTTTGTCAAGGAAGAAGCCTGACGGTGTCGCATAGCGCGCTATTGTGATATAGACACCTGACTTGTCCGGAAGGTTGAACAGTGATTGTACTGAACCTTTGCCGAAACTCTTTGTGCCTATCAGCAGCCCGCGTTTGCGGTCTTTAATCGCGCCTGACAGTATTTCCGACGCGCTTGCGCTGCCTTCGTTAATCAATATAACTAACGGAAGTTTTGTCGCTATGCCTTTGTCGGCATAGAGTGTTTCGTTCGCGTGTTCAAAACGTCCTTTTGTGGAAACTATGAGTCCGCCGTCTATGAACTGCGATGCAACGTCAACGCATACATTGAGCAGTCCGCCCGGATTGTTGCGTACGTCTATTATGATGCCTTTCGCTTTTTTTCTTTTTGCTGTTTCCATCGCTTTGGCAACGTCTTTGGCTGTTTTTTCGATAAACTGGTTGATTTTGATGTAGGCAATGTCATTGCCTATCATTTCAGATCGAACTGTTTTTATCTTTATCATTTCACGTACCATTTTAAAGGTAAGTGTTTTTTCTACACCTTTTCTGCGAATGTATACGGTAACGGCTTTGCCCGGGTCACCGCGCATGAGTTTCACGGCATCTTCTGTTGTTTTGCCGATAATGCTTGTGTTGTCAACCTTGACGATTTCGTCCATCGGTTTGAGTCCTGCTCGATCGGCAGGTGTTCCTTCCATAGGCGAAACTACGACGACTCTGTTATCTTTCATTGAAATATACATGCCAAGTCCGCCGTATTCGCCTTTGAGCTGCGTCATTTCTTCTTCAAGGTCTTTCGGATTGACAAAGCGCGTGTACGGGTCTTCAAGCGATGAAACTATCCCTTTCATAGCGCCGTAATACATTTTGTCGTCGTCAATTTTACCTTTTTTCTCGCCGTCAACCTGATATGCTTTGAGTGTTTCTTTTACCTGTTTCATTATTACAATCTGCTGCTGTGTAAAAGGCCATATGTTATCAGCTCCGGCTTGAGGCACAAAATATGCAACAGTTCCGGCTATAAAAACACCAAGTATAATTCCTACAAACAAATCTCTGAATTTTTTCATTTATATTGGCTCCCCCGTATATATTATATATTTTTATTAGCGCAGGTATGTCATTGGATCAACAGTATTTCCATTAACACGTACTTCAAAGTGCAAATGAGGTCCTGTAGCTATACCAGTCATCCCAACTTTGCCTATTATACCACCTTTCGCGACCTGCTGCCCTTCTGAGCATTCAATTGTTGACAGATGTCCGTAAACTGTTGTGAGATCGTTCCCGTGATCGATTATAACGACGTTGCCATATCCTCTCATTTTACCGGCGAAAAGCACTTCACCGGCAGCTGCTGAGGCAACAGGAGTCCCTGTAACTGCGGCAATATCAATACCGGAATGTTTTGTTTTTGTTTTAAAGACAGGGTGAATACGTATGCCGTAATTGCTTGTAATTCTTCCCTGAACAGGCCACAACAGACGGCCTCCTTTATAATATGCAGTTGTTGTCTGTTTCCCTTTGTCTTTTGCCCGTTTGGCAGCAATAAGTTTCTTGATTGTTCCCTGCAGTTCTTTTGCCGCTTTTTCAAATTCTTTCTGCTGCGCAATGTACTCAGCCTTTTCTTTCTGAATCTGCTTCAGCGCGATTTCTTTTTCATTTACGGCTACTTTGAGCTGATTATGCTGTACCGCAAGTTCATGATTTTTATTCTTAAGTGCATCTTTTTGTTTGCCTAATTCATTCTGTTTTATGCCAAGCGCATTTATTTGCTCATATAGCTCATGGATAACTTTCTGGTCCTGTTTTGCGATTTTATTCAATAAATAAAAATTATCCATTGCCGTTTGCGCGCCGGTACCTGACAGCAGTAAGTTGAACTCATATACATTACCGTATTTATACATAGATATTATTCGTTTGGACAGATACTGTCTGCATTTTGCTATACGTTGTTTTATCTGTTCCACTTGGTGGTTTAGTACATCTATATTGCCTTCAACTTTTTTGATATCTTTCGAAACAACAGCTACTTTTTGTCTAGTATCAGTTATTCTTTTGTTTATGACATCAATTTGATATACGACTTTTTTTTCTTTTTTCCTGCTCTCAGATACTTTCTTCTTTGTGCCTGCAATTTTTTTGCGCAATTCATCATACTGCTGCTCATGTTTTTTTAATTGTTTGTCAAGATTTTCAGCAACACAGACACAGCAGGTGCCGCTTATATACACCAGTGCCATACAGATTATCAAAATAACTATAGAAAATTTAGAACGTTTTTTAAATTTCATAATCTTTAACGAGGTTTTGATGCCCTGCGTATGAAATTCTCAATTGCTATGCAGCTGGCGATAAGGCTTACAGCCACACCACACGCAAGCAAAAGGAAACCTAATTTAACTGTAAGAACAGATATGTCGACAAACTGCAGAAAGGGCAGAAGTTCTCTCAGCTTTCCCAATGCCAGACAATATGAACCAACGAGCAGCGATAATGCTAAAAAAGAGCCGAGAAGACCAAGTATCATTCCCTGCAATACATATGGAAATGCGATATATGCGGGAGTTGCCCCAACTAAAAGCATAACTTTAATTTCTTCTGATTTTGCATAGATTGACAATTTTACTGTATTAAAAATAACGATACCGCTTGCTAATACTGCAATAACAAGTAATACCATTGAAAGGTGGTTGACAAAATCAGAAATTTTAGTAAGTTTATCTGCAACCTTTCCTGCATATATTACTTCTTCCACACCTTGCAGCGATTCAAGTTTTTTAGCTACGGATGAGACTGCGGCAACATTGGTAACCTTGATTTCAACACTATTCGGAAGAGGATTATCTGACAGTAACGACAATACTTCAGAATTTCCCATTCTGGCACGCAGTCTTTCCATTGCTTTCTGTTTGTTTACGATTTGTGCTTCGCGCACATTTTTGTATTTCAAAGCAGTTTTAAATACTGTACTGGCATCTGTTGCAGGATATAGATATGCATGAACAGTGAGTTGGTCACCCATTGTTGTTATAGCATTTCTCATATTCAAAACCAGCAGCAAACCGACACCAATCACAAAAAACACTGCTGTTGCAGTAAATACAGTTAAAACATTAGCCAATAAATTTCTGCTTACCAGTCTTATGCCGTCTCTGAATGAATATCCTAACCTATTCATTTGTGTCCGCACCTTCTTTGTTTTCAGCAGTTAGCCGTTTATCTGTGAGTAATTCGGTGGTATATGCTCCGTTTTGTTCATCTCTTACGATGTGTCCCTGCTTCATTTCAATAACTCTGTGCTTCTGACTGTTCACTAACTGTGAGTTATGTGTTGCCATCAGCACCGTGGTCCCATTACTGTTAATCTCCGTTATCAGTCTCATAATCTGCATAGCGGTATGATCGTCAAGATTACCGGTAGGTTCGTCCGCAATCAACAATGACGGAGCATTGACTATTGCCCTGGCAATCGCAAGACGCTGCTGTTCGCCTCCGGAAAGCTGTGACGGATATTTATTACGACGATACCACAGACCAACTTGGTGTAATACTTCTGTAACTCTAGGAACAATATCCTTAGTTGAATGCCCCATAGTTTCTAGAACGAATTCTACATTTTCAGCGGCTGTAAGATTTTGAAGTAACTGGAAGTCTTGAAATACTACTCCTATATCTCTTCTGTATAACGCCAAATTAACCTTACTCATCTTTCTCAGCTGCATACCGCCTACTGCAACCTGCCCTCTTGTAGGAATAACCTCTCGTGTTATGCAACGAAGCAGGGTCGATTTCCCAGAACCTGTTTCACCAATGATATAAACAAATTCGCCACTTTTTATATGGAGGAATATATTTTCCAGTGCTATATTTCTTTGTTCATATTCTTTAGTAACACCGTTAAACTTAATATCCATAGTATGCCTCCGTTAAAAGACTATTTATTTATTATTTTCCAACCTTCTGCAAACTCAGCTATAATATCATCATGAATTTTCTGTAAAGCCATGACATCTATTACACCAAAATTATCAGATATTTTGTTACCCAAAACAGGAAGATTCCACTCAGCACAGAAACTTTCAACCTTGGGATCGTATGCGGCTGCAGCAACAGGAACCCCTGCAATTGCACACAACTCCGCAAAATGCAGTCTCATGCCTATTGCTTTTGATGCTGATGCTGCAATTTGTTCAAACTCGTCTATAGTTTCAACTGTCACGATGTTTTTAAATTTTACAGTCCCATCAGATTCGAGATTTTCAAGATACACCTGATCTTCTTTTGCAAATGCCACACCGATTATTTTTAATTTTTCATTTTTTGCAATAAAATTTGCAGTTTTAACTGCGTTTACTGCGCACTTATCATAACAAGGTCTTAAATTTAACAATAAGTTTGGTTCGCTCATACGGCTTCTTTTACATAACATACCTAAAACCAAGTCCGGAGCTATAGAACAGCTGATGTTCCACGAATTGAGCAGACCAGCTGTTTTTTTGTCTCTGACACTAATATAGCTGCATTTTTTCAATGCATTTTTGGTGAACCATTTACCCAATATACTGTGCAGAGGACCAACGGACTGACTGACAGCCCATATTTTTGTTTCAGACATTCTCGCAGTACGAACCATCCACCAATAATACCCGCATGATTTTATGCTCGTCACATCCTGAAAGAGTCCACCTCCGCCGAGAAGGAAGCTTTTAGACTGTTTTATCAGCGCCGCAACAGCTCCCAAATTCCAGCGGTTGAAACATTTTACGCCGGTCAATTTTTCGCTGCGACCGGGGTTGGCAGAAAGCAGTACAATACGTTCTCTTGGTATATCCAATGAAACAAGAGCATCTACTACTGCTTTGGATAATAATTCGTCGCCTAAATTTCCAAAACCGTAATATCCCAGCACAAGTACTTCAATCGTTTTTTCTAACTTCATAGCTGCACCATCCGTTTTTTAGACTGCGTAATTTTAATAATACAATGAAGAATCAATACTAGGACACAACCTATGATAAGTCCTAACCAGCATCCGTTAATAACTCTGATAACACTCAGTTCCAGCCTGGTATGAAAATGGCAGAAGGTATTTATAGCTGATCCGAATGCTATTGTTGCAACAATGCGAAGTATTTCTCTGTAATGAGGAATATAGCCAAACTTGACCATATAGTAATAAACAACCAGCGCAGGATAGCCGATAAGTACTTCTTTTGTTCTTGGCCTTATTACCAAAATACGTTCAAGAAAATCACGGAATGCCATTTCTATTGCCGGCGTATCAGAAACATTGTCACTTCTTAATGTCATTACTAACATTGCACACAAGAGGATACCGCATAGAATAATCTCTGCCCATACAGCATACCTTTTCAAAAAATCACTTCCGGATTCATCATGTATCCTGCAATGCATATCATGCCATAATACTAATACAAGCGGAATTAACAGTGTCAATTTAACTCCGGAAAACGGGGTCAGCCTTAAAGCAGCTTTCGTTGTACCGTAAAAAGCGGCAATTGCTAAGCCTCCCGTAAAAACAATACACAGTGCCTGCAAAATTTTTTTTCTGCCCTTCAATGCACATAACGCGGCTTCCGTGGCAACGAGTCCGGCACACAAACCGCCAATTACCCGCGCAATTAATTTAATTTTCCAGCACATACAGGCGACAAGCATAATTGCAGCAAACATTACCATAATCTCTTTAGTCCGTACGGTATTATCTGTTGCACACGAAAGACGTGTACTGTAAAAAAGCAGCGTTGATACAAAAACTATTGAAAGTGCTAAAACCGCAAACGGGCTTCTGTCCCACGGCTGATAAGGTTCAGGCCACTTTGCAGTATACCCCCTGTCCGCAAGTTTTTTGGAAGCGATGGTCAAATCTTCGTCCATGCTGTTAAATTTATTGCCCATCATAAGGTCATAGGGTCTTACCAGTACAATTCTCACAGACCTCTCATGCACAGCACGCACATATCTTTCTATAACAGCTGTTCTGGAAACGCGTCTGGCTATCATCTCGCTTTTAATTAAGCTGTGGAGCGGTATGATATCAGGATACATTTCAAGCAATATTTTTGAATCCCCAATTTGTTTAAAAAATTCAATCTGCGCGATGCTGATACCATGTCTTTTTAATAAATTGGCAATAGGTAATGTATCAGGATTACCTGCAATTATTACTCCAAACGGAAGAATATTTTTAATTTGCGTATATTTGTTTAAGATAACTTTCAATGCATCTGCAGTCTGTCTGCCGTCCGATACAGCACACTGTCCGAGCCTGAACAAAACAGGAATATTATTTACATAACTAAATTCCAAAGCCTCAAAATCAGGCATAATAGAAGATGTATATATTTGTTCTATTGCTTGAGGGATAACAAATATCAACTGTTGTTCTTTTTCCACAATTTTGATTCCAGGAATCTTTTTCTCCAGATATTCCTCGAATATACTGCGGTACTTAAAATCAACGGGGAAAACGATGGCTGCTTTCCCATTATAAGGAAGCAGCTCTGCTCCCATAGGACGCATCTTAGATATTTCTTCCCCTGTATATTCTCTTACAGCAAGTGCAAGTACAGAATTCTGATGCAGTTTATCCCAAATGCTTTTAACAGAGCAGCTATTATGCGATGCCATAGCTGATACATCCTCATATGCGACAGCAAAGGCAAAATTTTTATTCATACGCTCAGTTTTAATACGCGGTACAATGCCCAGTATTGCACATATAAATGCTATCAAAAAAACTATATAGTACAATTTTTCTCGAGAAAGACCACTCATATTAATTCCTCCATTGTTCTTGCATACTGAACCCTATTGAAACAAGCACTTTGCTTAAATGCTCAACCGGTAAACCGACAACATTAAAATAGCAGCCGTTGATTTTCTCTACCAGCAGCATACCATGCCCTTGGATTGCATATGCTCCGGCTTTGTCAAAACTTTCACCCGTAGCAACATATTTCATTATATCTTCACCAGAAAGAGTTCTAAACATAACTTCAGTTTTTTCTGTGAAAGTCAGCGGCTCAAGTTTAGGCACATAGATTGCTACAGAAGTAATTACAACGTGTGTTTTCCCTTGCAATTTTGATAACATCTGGCATGCTTCCGCCGCAGTTTTGGGTTTCCCTAAAATTTCATTATCTATAACTACAGCGGTATCTGCCCCTATTACTACACTATCAGGATATTTATGAAACACACTAGAAGCCTTGCCTAAAGCAAAACGTTTTGTAAGTTCATCAGCTGTTTCACCTTCAACTGCTTTTTCCTCATATTCCGGATTAACAGTTTCAAAGAGCCATCCCAGTTCTGACAATAGCGCACGTCTCCTTGGGCTGGTAGATGCAAGCAGAAATTTTTCCATCAGCGAGCCCAGAGTATACCGGCGACACCACCTATAATTGTTCCGAGATTTATTTTAATTCCAAACAACAAACCAAACTTAATAAATATAAGATTCATCTCTTCTATATTTATTTTGAAATTAATAAAATCCTGGAACAATTGGCTGGTAATTCCAAACTGTTGGAAGAAAATGCCAAGTCCTGTACCTAGTATCAGTGAAACAAAAATAATGCACCATGTTTTAGACGTATTTTTCAATATCATAACCTATATCTCCGTGAAAGAAACAACAATAGTAAAGATTCCAATCAAACAACAGTAGATCCCAAATATCCACCATTTTGCATTTACAACAAGTTTTCTCAAAATGAACAATGCAATAAGCCCGCTTACAAAAGCCGTGATAAAGCCGCCGAACCATCCGCACGGAAGATCAAGCCAAAAAGCCGAAAATCCGCCGAGATCTATCATCTCTAATATAGTCGCACCCAAAATAGCCGGAATTGACACAAGAAAAGAAATTCTGAATGCGTCGTCTTTAGAAAGTCCTAAAAAAGATCCGGCTAAAATAGTCATACCAGACCTAGAAATACCGGGAAGCGTCGCAATTCCCTGCGCAACACCGATAAATATCCCGTCAGACGGACGCACACGTCCATAACCGTTTTTTCTGTAATGAGATAAAACAAGCAAAACACCTGTAAGCAGCAAACCACACCCTACATACAGCGAATTTTGCATCACAAGTTTAATCACACGCTTCATTCCTACACCAATAATCCCTGTAATAATAGTTGCAAATATCACAGCCCAGCCAATCGGCCATCCTTCTTGGGCTTTTGCAGTATCAGAAACAAATCCATGAAGCCATTCGGTAAACAGATAATATATGTCAAAAAAGAAAAATATAATCGTAGCTAACATTGTAGCAACATGAAGAACTATATCATACGCAGGAGATGCTTCATGTATTCCGCAGAATATCTGCATAAGAACAAGATGTCCGGAGCTGCTTACCGGCAAAAACTCTGTCCATCCCTGCAAAAAGCCGAGTAAAATAATATTCCAGTTCACTGCATATACCTTCTTTAACCTTCATGTCTGTGCAAATGTTCGATATCAAGCACTACTTGCGCCAAATTATGCGCATGATCACCAACACGTTCAAGATTACTGAGCATGTCTATAAACACAACCCCTGCCCCGGGCTTGCAGGTTCCTGCGTTAAGTCTCGCTATATGTTTAGAGCGCAGTTCAAGCTCCATATCATCTATTTTGTCTTCAAGTTCAACTACATGCCGCGCAAGTTCGCTGTTTTCTTCCTTAAGTGCCTGGATCGCATATTTTACAGCGGAAATTACCATACCGAACATTGTCTTACACTCTTTAAGAGCATCCTCAGAGAACGACAACTCATGCTCTCTGAGGAATTGATGAAGTTCAACAAGATTAGTAGCATGATCGCCTATACGCTCAACATCACTTACACCTCCGGTACAAGAGTTCAACATAGAGGAAAGATCTGCGGCAAGGCCTGTCTGCCCCACTTCAGTAGCATAAATAATAATTTCGTCCGATGTACTGTCAACATTACCTTCAGCTTTACTAATCTGCTCAATCAGTTTGTCAGCCTGTTTATTATCCTTTGTCAAAAACAGGGTTTCAGCATTAAAAATCATCTTGGAAGTATATTCGGCAAGTCTTATAAGTTCGTTTCTGACAGCCTGAACTGCGGCTGCAGGCGAAACGCTTATCAATGCTCTATTTAAATAGATGGGACCAGCTTCTCTGACACTTTCATCATCCGGCAGAATTTTCTTTATCAGCTTAGCGTACTGCGGCACAAACGGAAGGAACAAGAATGCGATAATAACGTTGAAAATTGTGTGCGCGTTGGCTATCTGGCGTGCGATGTCGGTTGACGTGTGAGTAATAAGTTTTGTGTAAAGAGGAAGAACCGCAAGTATTACAAGCGTACCAATAACCTTTACGATTACGTGTGAGGCTGCCGCCTGTTTTGCCGCGCGGCTTGAAGTAAGCGAGGCGAGAACAGCGGTTACGGTGGAGCCGATATTTTCACCAAGACATATGACTATTGCAGTTGGAAGATTGATAACGCCCTGCGCAGCAAATGCCATAGTAAGACCAACCGTCGCGGAACTTGACTGAACAAGAAGCGTAATTCCAAGTCCGAATAAAAACGCGAAAAGCAGATGGCTTCCGAACAATTCTGCGATTTCAGGATATTTGCTAAGCTCTCCGAGAGGTCCCTTCATCATGTGAATGCCGATAAACAGCAGCGCAAAGCCTACAGTACAGGCACCAATCTGTTTAACGCGTTTTGTTTTTCCCAAAATGCAAACTGCTGCACCGATAAGCGCGCACACATACGCAACATTAAGAATGTTAAAAGCTATGAGCTGTGCTGTAACGGTAGTACCGATATTCGCACCCAAAATCACGCTTATTGCCTGTGTCAGATTCATAAAACCAATATCGACAAAACTTACCACCATAACGCTTGTTGCTCCGCTGCTTTGCAAAATTCCAGTGACTACCGTACCGACAAGAAAACCTTTCAGCGGTGTGCTTGTGAGTTTGCCGATTAAAACACGCATTTTGTCGCCAGCGATAATCTGCAGTGAATCCCCCATCAGGATAATTCCGTAAATCAGTACTCCGATACCTGCGCAAACCTGCAAAACCATGTTCAATGACATACTTTTCTGCTCCTTCCGGTTTGTATGCTGTTTTTATTTTATGGTGGTGATAAGCGGAATAATCGTCGGATAATTGCGCGGCGACTGTCCGCAGATTTCACGTATTCTCTTTCTAATTTCAGTCGGCAGCATCTCTTGTTTTGCCCCCGGAGTTCGCGCAAACTGTTCAACTGCCCTTGTAACGGCTCGTTCAAGTACGTCAATGCTTTCTTCATCGGAACTAATAATACTGCCCTTAGTTTTTATCTGAACAGGAGCTTTGATATTTCCCTTCCTGTCAACAACGATTGAAACTACGACAATACCGTTTTCTGAAAGTTCGCGCCTTTCGCGCAGCAGACTGCCATCAAATTCTCCCAGCGCTTTACCATCGACAAGCACGGAACCTGCCGTTACCTTCCCATCAATCAGCGCTTTTTTGCCTGACTTAAAAGTAAGCACATCTCCGTTTTCGAGAATGAAAATATTTTTCTGCTGAACGCCAAGCTCGCGCGCCAACTGCGCATGGCGCGTAAGATGACGAAACTCACCATGCACCGGCATAAAGAACTGAGGATTTACAAGCGAAAGCATCATTGTCAATTCATCGCGAGAAGCATGTCCGGACACGTGCGTTTTTTCTTCCCTGCCGTAAATAACCTCACAGCCGAACGAAAGCAGCCGGTCAATAGTTTGACTGACAAGCTTTTCATTGCCGGGGATTGGATTTGCCGAAATAATGACCAAATCCTTTTCCCCCATTTTAACGGTCTTATGCATTCCTCTGCTCATCAGGACAAGACCTGAAAACGGCTCGCCCTGGCTGCCCGTAGTAAGAATTACGAGGCGGTTGTCAGGCATAAGCGCGGCTTCTTCCGGAGAAACAAGAATTTCGTCATTTGGAAGCTTTATACAGCCAAGCTCTGCCGCAAGTTCAACGTTGGCAAGCATACTGCGCCCGACAAGCATAACCTTTCTGTTAAACCGCGCCGCGACGTTCAGCACCTGCTGAGTTCTGTGCAGATTACTCGCAAAAGCAGCTATTACAATACGCCTGTCCTTGTGAAGCCTGAAAAGCCTTTCAAAAGTCTGCCCGACTGTTTTTTCCGAAGGTGTGACACCCTCTCTTTCTACGTTTGTGGAGTCAGACATCAGCATAAGCACGCCCTCTTCGCCAAGCTTCGCGAATTTTGCAAAATCAGTTCTGACACCGTCAATCGGCGTCGGATCCAGCTTATAATCGCCGGTATGCACGACAGTACCGATCGGAGTACGCACTGCAAGAGCCAGTGCATCCGGAATAGAATGACACACCGACATAAATTCAATCAAGAAGCTGCCAGCCTTTACCTTGTCTCCGCGCGTTATTATATGAAATTTCGGCTGATACGCAGGACACACTTCATCAAGCTTGTTCTGTATAAGCCCCGCAGCCAGCCGTGTACAGTAAACAGGAACATTCAGCGACGGAAGAACAAGCGGCAGCGCGCCGATATGGTCTTCATGTCCGTGCGTAATAAATATTCCTCTGATTTTCTTTTTGTTTTCTATAAGATACTGAACATCCGGAATAACAAAATCAATTCCTAACATAGTCTCATCAGGAAACTTTAGTCCGCAGTCAACAACAATAATGTCATCGTTCCAACGGAACACCGTCAAATTTTTGCCTATCTCTCCAAGTCCGCCAAGCGGTATAATTTTCAATTCTCCCTGTTCAGAGACAGCCCTTCGCGCCGCTCTGCGATGTGATGTAAAATTAGCCATAAATACAATTCCCTCCAAGGTAATATTTTACAACCTCATGCAGAAATTTTCCAGCACAAAACATAAGAACTGTTCATCATTTTTACCGAACATGGTCTCTGTATCAAGCATTTCTGATTATCCACTCCTTTTACGTTGAGGTATTGTAAAATAAAGCTAAATTTACGACAAATTAGCAAATTCTTCTTTAAACTGATTGACAAAGATTTAAATCACGCTATAATCTTTATCTGTTGTTGGGGTATGGTGCAACGGCAGCACGCCTGACTCTGGATCAGGTAATCTTGGTTCGAATCCAGGTACCCCAGCCATTTTTTATTTTCAGCGGTCCCTTCGTCTAGCGGTCCAGGATGTCGGGTTCTCAGCCCGTTGGCAAGGGTTCGAATCCCTTAGGGACTGCCAAAGAAAATTACAACTCCCCTTTTCGGGGAGTTGTTTTAGTTGTCCGCTTTCATCTGTACGCTGTTAAATACGCGCCGCGCGCTAACCGCTGTACTTCTCAAACGTCAGCTGTTCTCCGTCTGAGGAAATTTTCAGTTTGTCACCGGAAACGATATTTTTTGAAAGCAGCCGTTCGGCTATTTCGTCTTCTATCATTGTCTGTATCGCTCTGCGCAGCGGCCGCGCGCCGTATTTGGGGTTATAGGCTTTTTCAAGCATATATTCCTTTGCAGAGGCGTCAACGGTGAGTTCAATTCCTTTTGCTCCGGAAGCGTCAATCACACGTTCTAAAAGCACGTCGATGATTTTGTATAAATCATTGCGTTTAAGCGCGTTAAAGACTATCATTTCATCTATTCTGTTAAGAAATTCGGGGCGGAAAAATTTCGCGGCTTCCGCGAGCATGGCTGTTTTCAGTTTCTCATGATCCGGTTTTGCAGAAGTTTCAGCAGAAGTACTGAAACCGAGGCTGACAGGCTTCACTTCTTCAGGAACGCCAAGGTTGCTTGTCATAATTATTATCGCATTGCGAAAATCGGCAAGATGCCCCTGTCCATCGGTGAGGCGCCCGTCGTCAAGCAGCTGAAGCATCATATTGTAAACGTCGGGATGTGCCTTCTCCACCTCGTCAAACAAGACTATCGAATATGGTCTGCGGCGTATTGCCTCGGTAAGTTTTCCGCCTTCTTCATATCCCGCATACCCCGGCGGAGGTCCTATAAGTTTCGCGGCTTCGTGGCGTTCCATGTATTCGCTCATGTCAAGGCGTATCATTGCATCGTCGCTGCCAAAAAGGAAATTGGCAAGTGATCGCGCAATCTGGGTTTTGCCTACACCTGTAGGTCCAAGGAAAAGGAAACTGCCAAGCGGGCGTTTTGAATCTCTGAGTCCTGTCCTTGCACGGCGCACGGCGCTGGCAACGGCATGAAGTGCCTCGTCTTGACCGATTACCGTTTCTGCAAGCGTTTCTTCCATTTTCAGAAGTCTGCTGCTTTCGTTTTCCGTAAGCTGCGACACAGGAACTTTCGACCATACTGAAACAGCTTCGGCAATATCTGCAAAAGTAACTTCACCGCTGCCACTATTATCTGTAAGCTGGCGAATTTTTACACTTGCCGCAGCTTCATCAACAAGGTCTATTGCTTTGTCGGGAAGGAAACGGTCAGTTATGTAACGCTTTGAAAGTGAAACGGCTGCTTTAAGCGCCTCATCGCTGATTTTAACTCTGTGGTGCTTTTCATAGCTTTCGCGAACACCTTTAAGTATTTTATATGTTTCATCTTCAGACGGTTCTTCAACAGCAACAGGCTGGAAGCGGCGTTCCAATGCGCTGTCTTTTTCAATGTATTTCCTGTATTCGGAAGTTGTTGTTGCGCCTATGATCTGAATTTCTCCGCGCGCAAGGCTTGGTTTGAGTATGTTTGCCGCGTCAACAGCTCCTTCTGTTCCGCCAGCGCCTACTATTGTGTGTATTTCGTCAATGAAAAGAATTATATTCTCCGCTTCAAATACTTCTTTTATCAGTTTGGTGATTTTTTCTTCAAATTCGCCGCGGTATTTAGTACCTGCGACAAGAGAGGCAATGTTCAGCTGCAGAAGTCTTTTGTTTTTCATATTTTCAGGCACTCTGTCGGCTGCCATAAGAGCTGCAAGTCCTTCAGCAACAGCAGTTTTCCCCACACCGGGCTCTCCTACAAGTATGGGATTATTTTTTGTTTTTCTGGAAAGTATCTGGATAACACGCTGAATTTCTTTATCTCTGCCTATTACGGGATCTAGTTTTCCTGCTGATGCGTCTGCCGTTAAATCAGCCGCAACTTCATCAAGAATCTGGCTTTCTGTTTTTGCAACTGCTGTTTTTATTTTTTCCGGCGTTGTTTCTGCAGTGTTATTTTTTTCGGCAGGAAGCAACGACGTTATCATATTCCGTATTTTGACGGCTGTAACTCCATAGGCAGAGAGTATTCCGGGACGACCTTCTGCTTCTTCGTCCAAAATGCCCAGCAGTATATGTTCCGTACCTATGTATCCGCTGTTAAGTTCCCTTGCTTCTTTCATTGCAAATTCAAAGACAGCTTTTGCTTCTTGTGACGTAGGCAAATCGGCAGATGCATTTGTCCGTTCTCCCTGCACCATAATGGACAAGGTTTCATTTTTGACTGCTTCTGAATTTGCACCGCAGTTTTCAAGCAATTCGTAAACCCTGCCGCCGGCATCTTCTTCTATCAGCGCAACAATTAGGTGTTCTACATCAAGCATACTGCTGCCGTATTTTTTTGCAAGCTCAGCAGCCTTGGTAAAAACTCTTTTTCCTTTTTCAGTAAATTCAAGCGCCATAAATATCACCCTGTAGTATTTATTGCAGCGTAAGTCCGGTAAGAAGTTTCTGTAAAAGTTCTGCACGCATTACATCACGTTTGTAAGGTGAAACATCAAAGAGCGTACGGCAGTTTTCTTCCTGATTTCTGAGTGCTACCTCTATCAGAAGCCGTTCCCTTGCAGAGAGCAGTTCTCTGTTCTGAAGATTCACAAGCAGTCTTCTTGCTTCCTGCTCCGAAACAGAATTTCCGATAAGGTTTAACAGGTGTACGAGTTTTTCTTCAACATCATCAAATGTCAACTGCATAATTTTGATGTAACCGTGACCTCCGCGCTGACTTTCTACGAGAAAACCGTTTTCAGGTGCAAAACGGCTGCGAAGGACATAGTTTATTTGGCTCGGAACACAGCCGAAACGTGCAGCCACATCTTTTCTTCTCAGCAGTATACTGCCTTCCGATGCCTCCTGCAAAAGCTGCTCAAAGTATTCTTCTATTGCCTTGGTTATGCTCTCTGTCTCAAACGCCATTGCGCTCACTCCATTTCTTTACTGATGTAAGTGTATCATATATGGTCAATATATATCAAGGGAAATTGCATAAAAAATGGAAACCTTTTAAGGTTTCCTGAAATGTTGTATTTACAATAGTATTTAATCAACTTTGTTTTCTGTACCTGACGCAAGTCTCTGTATATTGGCTTTATGCCTGTACGCAGAAAGCACCGCGAGCGCAAGTGAAGTCCCAAAATACGGAAGCGGCATTCTGCAGACAAAAGTCATCAATGCCGCAAAGAAGAGTCCGGCTATTGAAGCTACGGAAACATATTTTGTTGTCTTCATAATTATGTACCATGCCGCACCGCCTGAAAGTGCAGGCAAGGGCGTCGGAAAGGCGTAGAAAAAGATGACTCCGAAGGTTGTAGCAACACCTTTTCCGCCTTTAAATCCCAGCCATACAGGGTAGTTATGCCCAAGAACTGCAAAGGCACCTGTAAGTGCGATTATCCACGAGCTCTGAACAAATCTTGAGGCGATAAATACAACTATTCCGCCTTTGAGCATGTCGAAAAGGGCAATAAATACAGCGTATTTTTTGCCGAGCAGACGACCAGCGTTTGTAGCACCTATATTGCCTGATCCGTACTGTCTTAAATCAGTGTGCTTCAAAAATTTTGCAAGCAGATAGCCTGTAGGGCAGCTGCCTGCAATATATCCGGCTATAATCCACAAAATATCCGTCATAATTGAAAAAGACGCCGTTACCGGCGTCTGTACTGTTATCTCTTAAGGGCAGCTATTACGTCAGATGTAATATCAGTGCCGCCATAATAAACAATGTTTTTGTTTACTACAACGGTTACGCCTTTCTGTTTGGCAACACGCTCTACAGTATTGTTAACAGTTTTGAGAACAGGTTTCAAAAGTTTTTCTTCTTCCTGTGCCATTTCTTTCTGCATTTTCTGTATTATCTGCGCTTTTTTCTTTTCATCTTTTTCTTTTTCATAAGCCGCGCGGGCTGTTGTTTCTTTGCGCTGCGCAAGCTGTGCAAGCTGTCTTTGTGCTGACGAATATGCTGAATATGAGCTGAGCACTCTGCCAGTATCTACACATCCTACTTTGACATCTGCCGCAAACGCTGCCTGGCATGCAATAGTCATTGTCATAGCTGCCAGTATGGTTACAAGTATCTTCTTCATGTCACATTTACCTCCGTTGATATTCTGTATGTGTAGAGATTTTACCTTTTTTACTGCCGTTTGTCTATATTTTATCTGCAGACTCTGTGGGTATTCTTACTGATTTTTCTGTCATCTGCAGCTTTCACGAGACATCTTCGCGTACTGCCGATTAGATCGTGCCTTCCAGTTTTTATGAGCGCGGAACGAACTAAATCAGCGTTTTCTGGCAGCCAGTACTGCATAAGCGCACGCTGCATTTTTCTTTCTTCCGCACTTCTGGCAACATACACCTCTTTTCCGCTGAATGGGTCATAACCGCTGTAATACATACAGGTTGAGGCAGAGCCTGGTGTTGGCGTAAAATCCTGCACCTGCTCAGGACGAAGATGTGTGTCGCGTATAAATTCCGCAAGCATAACAGCATCATTAAGGGTTGCTCCGGGATGTGAGGAGATAAAATATGGTACAAGAAACTGTTTTAAGCCGAGTTTTTCATTGACAGCGGCATATTTTTTCATAAATTCAAGCGTAATTTCTCTGCCAGGTTTTCTCATCAGCGACAAAACGGAGGGACTGACGTGCTCCGGCGCGATTTTGAGCTGTCCACTTATATGATATTCGCATAATTCAGAGAGAAAATCATTGTTTTTATCGGCAAGCATATAATCGTAGCGGACTCCTGAACGGATAAAGACTTTTTTTATTCCGTCAAGCGCACGAAGTTTTCTCAACAAGGAAATATATTCGCTGTGATCCGCTTCAAGCGCGGCGCACGGCTTAGGGAAAAGACATGATTTATCGCTGCACGCCCCGCTTTTGCACTGTTTATTGCAGGAAGGCCGCATGAAATTTGCCGTAGGT
Organism: Synergistaceae bacterium; assembly: GCA_045642025.1. Classification (GTDB taxonomy): domain Bacteria; phylum Synergistota; class Synergistia; order Synergistales; family Synergistaceae; genus Equadaptatus. The sequence continues at coordinate 5,285 of JAZUIB010000052.1, read as the reverse complement.
CCACCTACATCGTGGATATATCCTTTGAAATCCGGCATATTTTTAAAACTTTCCGCTTCTGCTGTTATCGATTCGTCGCTGCGACGCTGAATTATTCTTCCTTGGTGACCTGCTATCGCACAGAAGGCACATTCACCAAAACAACCGCGGTGACTGGTGATGCTGAATTTAACTTCGGCAAGCGCAGGTATGCCTCCCTGAGTGTCGTAATCAGGGTGCCAGCAGCGCGTGTAAGGCAGTGCATAGACCTTATCCATCTCAGCCGTTGTAAGAGGTCTCGACGGTCTGTTCTGAACAATGTACCATGCGCCTTGATTTTGGATAAGCCTTTTTCCTGAATACGGATTCTGCTGCACGTACTGCATACGAAACGCTTCGGCAAAACTTTTTTTATCGGCGCATATTTCATCAAATGACGGAAGCACAACAGCATCATTCGCGTTTGAAGGTTCATGCGTTTTCCAGCAGGTTCCGGCAATATTTCTAATCGCGTTTACAGGCTTTCCTCCAGCAAGCGCACGTGCGATGGCAACAGTTGAAAGTTCTCCCATACCGAATGACAAAATATCTGCGCGGCTGTCTGTCAGAAGAGACCTGCGTACCGAATTGCTCCAGTAATCATAATGCGCAAAACGCCTGAGGCTTGCTTCTATTCCGCCTATAACGAGCGGAATATCTTTCCATATTTCACGAATACGGTTACAGTAAACTATTGTTGCTCTGTCAGGACGAAAGCCTGCTTTTCCCCCCGGTGAATAACTGTCGCCGCGTCTTTTTTTAAGCATGGCTGTGTAATGGTTAAGCATAGAATCGAGATTTCCGGCTGTAACAAACACTCCAAATCGCGGACGTCCCATTTTTATAAAATCATCCGTGCCGCGCCAGTCCGGCTGTGCAATTATGCCGACACGAAACCCCGCCGCTTCAAGGCAGCGCGAAATTATAGCATGTCCGAAACTCGGGTGGTCAACATAGGCATCACCGGAAATTAGAAGAAAATCAAGATCGTCCCAGCCGCGTTTTTTCATATCCCCGCGACATACCGGAAGAAAATCCTCTCTTGTTATTGTTACTTTATTATTTTTTCCCGACATATTTATCACCAGTCATAGACTATTAACCTGTTCAGATGTATTATTGTCGCGCGGAGGGTCGATAATGAACGAAACTATCACTCTTAACGGCAAAGATTATCCTGTACGGCGCAGCGCGAGGAGAAAAAATTTGTCCGTGATTTTGGATATTAACGGCAAAATTACGGCAGCCCTGCCGGAAAATTATAAAATTACCGGCAAAACGGCAGAACTTCTGACTCCTCTGCTCGAAGAAATTATAAAACGTGCAAAGGCTCTGCCGCAAGCAAAAAAATATATCGACGGTGAAAAATTTCTGTATCTCGGCGCAGAATATCCGCTTAAACTTACAGACAGTGTCCGAACACTGGAATTTGACGGAAATTTCTTTCTTCTGAACAGCGGCAGAAAAGACGAAGCGAAAAAGCTTTTTGAGTGTTGGTATAAAAGAGCACTCAAGAAGAGACTCTCGGAATCTCTTCCTACGCTTTGCAGAAAGCTGAACGTTACACCGGCAAAAATATCCGTAAAAAGCACATCATCCGTCTGGGGCAGCTGCAGCAGAAAGGGCAACATTAGTTTTTGCACAAGGCTAGCGCTGCTTCCGCACAAACATTTTGAATACATTGTTGTACATGAGCTTTGTCATCTGCTTCAAATGAATCATTCGGCAAAATTCTGGGCAGAAGTTGAAATTTTCATTCCCAATTACAGAAAACTTCGTGCTGAGCTTAATAAAAACGGAAATATTTACAAGTGGTGGTAAAAATGGCAGAGAATTTTGAATATCCAGAAAATTTCATACTCTATCTCGGCACAGGCGGAGCACGTTTTACCATGATACATCAATATCGCGCAACAGGAGGAATGTGGATACGCTATGCAGGATTAAATGCTGTTATTGACCCCGGGCCAGGAAGCCTTGTGCGAATCTGCGATGCTTATCCATCACTTAACGCCGAAGATATCCGTGCGATTTTTCTTACACACAGGCATATAGACCACAGTACGGACATAAATGTGCTGACTGAAGCAATGACCTCCGGCGGTTACAAAAAACAGGGCGTAATACTAACAACACACGACGCCGCTTTTGAAAAAGACCCTGTGCTTCTGGAGTACTCCATGTCGAAGGTAAAAAATGTTTACGAAATGCATGACAGAGAAAAAATTAGACTTGAAAACGGCATTACAATTGAGCCTGTAAAGCATATTCACCACGGAGTTGACTGTTTCGGATTGATATTTTCAAAACGCGGCTTTCCGGCTTGGGGCATTATAAGCGACACACGCCCGCTTGAGGAATTTAGCAGCCGCTACAGAAAGTGCAAATTTATTTCGCTTAATTCTACAATGCTGATTCAAAGACCTAAGGTTGACCATTTTTCAATACCTGACGCCGCTGATTTTGTTAAAACAGCGCATGCAGAACTTATAGCGCTTTCACATCTCGGACGCATGATTATAGAAAAGAAGCCGCAAAAATTGGCAGACGGAATATCAACAAAGACTACACGCGTTGTTGCCGCACAGGACGGCACAATTATAGACCTTGACACGCTCAAGGTCTTCAATCCTCCGGCAAAAAGAAAGCGCAGGGTAAATCACAGGGAATTTAACGGGTAAAAATCAGCCGCAGCGTAAGCAGACCGGTAATCAGAACGTGCATTCTGACCGAATATTTTTCAAGCGCAAAGGCCGTTGAAAATTTGAACACGTCTTCCGCTGCCGCGGCAGGAATGCAGAGTTTCGGGAAAAGAGCGTTCACCGATTTTTTATAAGCCTCGTACTGCTCACCGAATTTTCCGCCTAAAAACTCCTCTTCCGCGGGAATAATAATCAGGCAGTAAAGGACAAAAAACGCGGCGCAGAAAGCAATCACCCAGCCCCAGCCTGCCATAACAGCCCAGCCTATGCCCATAATAAAGTTACCGGCATAGAGCGGATTGCGAACGTAAGCGTAGGGGCCTGACGTAACAAGCTTCGGCGCGCCTATGACCTCAGTGCGGTATTCGGAAATGTAGCCGGCAGCCCAAAGGCGGACAGCCTGACCAGCGAACACGAACAACAGACCGAGACAATATCTCGTCAGCGAAAAACTTCCGGGGAAAAACAGAAAAACAAGCGCGAACACTCCCCAGAACAACCCTCTGCACTTGAAAGCCAGTGAAGAAATTTTATTGTCCATGCTAATATAATAACATATTTCAGCCGTTTGCTCCATCGCTGTTTTACATACGCGAAGCAGCAGAAAGGAATGAAAATTTTGAAGAACGATTTTGAAGAACAGTATCCGCTGTCACAGAAAATTATCCGCGCAGTAGGCGAAGCCGTGCGCGATTTTGACATGATAAACGAGGACGACAGAATAATGATAGGACTTTCAGGCGGCAAGGACAGCCTTGTGCTGTCTCTCGCGCTTGCCGTTCTGAAAAAAAGAAGCCCCGTTAAATTTCACCTGTCCGCCTGCATAATCGACCAGTCAAACGGCGCGATGAAAACAGACGAACTTCTTGAATTTATGAACGCGCTCAATATTCCTGTGCTAATTGAAACACACTCCACCTACGAAATCATCAAAGCGCGGGACGAACGATCGCCCTGCAGCCTGTGCGCTAATTTCAGGCGCGGACTGCTTGCGACAGCCGCGCGCGACAGCGGCTGCAACGTTATTGCGCTCGGACACCACAAAGACGACGCGGCAGAGACAGTGCTGCTCAACCTCTGCTACGGCGGACATTTCAAATGTTTCAGACCAAATATGTTTATGACAAGGACACAGCTGCGTGTCGTCCGCCCGCTTGTTTACACTGAAGAAAGAAACATCGCGCTTGAAGCCGAACGGCTTGCGCTTCCTGTAACAAGTTCCTGCTGCCCGTACGGTGCAGATACAAAAAGAATAACGGCAAAAAAACTGCTTGAAGAAATCGCCAAAGAAGTTCCGATGATAAAAAGCAATATCATTCACGCGCTCAAAAACTGCTCCGAAAGCGAAAGCTGGAAATAAACGCGGGAGGGACATCCCTCCCGCGTTTTTGTACCATACTGCGTACTGACACTATTTCTTAATAAGTTTTTTAAGTTCTTCAATCTCGCTTTTCAGAGTCTGAATTTCAGTACCCTGCTGTACTATCATATCTCCCTGTTTGGCAACCGTGCTTTCAAGCGCGCTGTTCTTGTCGTTCAGATACTTCACCTGTTTTTTCAGCTCCGCTCTCGTCTGTGCCGTTTCGCCCTTGCCGAATTTCAGGCTGAAACCGATGTTGTACGCGTTCTGGCTGTCGTTTCCGTTGCTGATTGACGTTGAGGCAGAAAGCATCATATTCGGGTTCGGTTTGTAGGCAAGTCCTATCGCTTCCGCGTTCGCGCCTCTGTAGCCGCCGTAGGCAACCGCGCCGACAAATTTGTCGCCTTCTTCTCCGCTCGGTTCTACAAAGTGCAGTCCGGCAAGTGCCGCTGAAATCGCGCCCACTTCTTTTACTTCGTTTGAAACGGAGCCAAGCTCGTTTCTTACAAAGTCAAGCTGATGTCTGTTCACCGCGTCTGTCGGATTTATTCCGTCTGCCAAGCCGCTTATCGTGCGTCCGCCGACCTCTACGGTGTTGCTTCTTGTTACTTCCAGCGATTTTCCGTCCGCCGAACCAAACGCTACGCTGTTTTTAACGTTTGCTCCCATTTTTACGTTACTGCCGAGGACAAAGTTGTTGTCGCCCTCTATCACGTTATCGTTGCCAACCGCATAGCTTCCGTTTCCTGTAACAACGTTCGGGTCGCCGAACGCGCCGGACTTGTTTCCGCTTACCGTGTGTCCCGTACCTATCGCTATTGAGTTTGCGCCCGTTACTGTTGAGCCGTAGCCTATTGCTATTGATTTTTCGGCTGTCGTGTCTTTTGTCGGGTCTGTCGTTATTTCGCCGTTTTCGTAGCCAACTGTCGCGCCGTAGCCTATCGCTATGCCCGCCGTTGACTGCTTGGACACGCCGGAGTTGTACGCTTCTGCTATTGAGCCTTTTGCCTGTGCGGACGCGGCTTTGTCGTTTGTTTCGTCAATCTTTTTCGCGCCTATTGCTTCGCTTCCGCTTACTACAATGTTGTCTATGCGGTTGTTGAGGTTCATAACCTTATCGTCAACGTTTATTTTCGTATAGGCATCGGTTATGCCGTAACCTGAAAGCGTTGTCGCTTTGTCCGCTTTTGTCGTTTCGTAAGCGT
>JAZUIB010000051.1:0-10790 GCA_045642025.1 Synergistaceae bacterium | reverse complement strand
AGCGGGTAAGACGAAAAAAAGACAACAGCGGATAAAGTCAGCTGCATACTGCCTTTATGCCGCATTGTGAAAAATTCACAAAGTCAAAAATTGCAAATGAAATGAAAAATAAATGAAAAACAAATGCGAAAATCGGGGGGTACTTTCAAATACGGGGTGCTGAAAGCGGTATAAATGCAGATATGGGGCAAAAAATTGCAAAAAAGATTTCAACGAAAAAATAAACAAAAGTTTCGCAAAAATTCTTCCGGCGGGGACTTTAGAGAATTTTAACTCTCTATTTTTGTATTTAGCAGTCTGCTGAAACAGCAGAATGCTATTGAATAAAAGATAATAATGGAGTAGTATATATTAGAGTTACAAACAAAGGCAATGCCGCTGTAATATATGCAGAACGGCGGAGAATATTCAGTCAAAGTTGAGCGGTAAAACATACCCGTAAACTGTGCTTTGGCAGTAGTTTTTTGGGTAATTATACTATATTGTCATTGATTTTTGTGGTCATTAGTTTTTCTATAGCCCCTGCGGGGCAAAGACACTGGATTACGCATCAAGTGCGGAATGACTGGTGGGTGTGCGGAATAACAGAGAAAAAAATCGTCTCCTTGCACGTTTCTTTTCCCTTTGTCTCCCAGCACGAGCGAAGCGAAGATGCAGGACTCAGCGGCTTTACAGGCGAAGCCTGTCAGGTTTTAGAAGAAAAAGATACTGGATTCTGCGCTACGGCTTGCGCCGTCCGCAGAATGACGGGGAAAAGAATAGCAGAATAATAGAGTGAATTGTAAAACGAAATTCAATATTAAATATTCCAAAGTTTTGGCAAATTTCAAAACAAGGGAGGAAACATAATGAGAGGTTTCAAGAAATTGGCAGCAATCCTTATGCTCCTGTCGTTTATCTTCACGGCGGTATCACCGGCAATGGCGGTAGAATCGACTTGGAAATCTACGAATAGTACAGACGGTAGCGGTATTTACGTTGACAATGGCAGCGGCAACACCGCTAGCGGATATGCTTCCACGGCGATGGGCTTTAATACGACTGCAAACGGCAAAAGTTCCTTTGCAGGTGGCAGCAACAGCGCAGCATACGGTGCAAATTCCTTTGCATTCGGCGACGGCGCAGTCGCGGGTACTATGGACGACAGCAGCGGTACGCCTGTTTACGGCGGAAACAACACTATCGCGTTAGGTTCTGTATCAAAATCATATTATTGCGAGTTTATAAAGAAAGTTATAAATGATCCCGGCAGTTACTCAACGGAGTGGAGTAGTATCTCTTGGATGTTTGACCCAAGCTGGGCTTTGGATGTAAACGAATGGAAAAACAAACCTGCTGAAGAAATTGTTGCAGCTATGTCAAGTGTTGGTGGTATTAGTGAGGATGATATACTTGAGTGGTGGTCGAAGCCGTATGCTCCTGCGCTTGCCGGTGCAACCGCAAGCGGAGAAAACGCAATAGCTATAGGTACTTCGTTGTCTAAAGGCACGCTTGCATCAGGCAAAAACTCGGCAGTATTTGGCAACGATGCAAGGGCAACTGCAGAAAACGCGCTTGCGCTCGGAATGGGCGCAAATGCGAGCGGCATTGGCGCTGTAGCAATCGGAAATAACAATGCCAGCGGAGATTATTCCACAGCGATGGGCTACTATACGAATTCTAACGGAGATTATTCTACAGCGATGGGCTACTATACGAACGCCAGCGGAGATTATTCCACAGCGATGGGCTTTCATACGACCGCGAGCGGAGAAGCTTCCACAGCGATGGGTGAATGGACAACTGCAAGCGCAATTAAATCCGTAGCGATGGGTGATGGGGCAACTGCCAGCGGACCCATTGCTTTGGCTACGGGTTACTACACGTGCGCCACCGGAGCTGTTTCCGTGACTATGGGAGACCATACGGCCGCAAGCGGTACTCTTTCCGTATCAATGGGTTATGCTTCTAAGGCGGTTGGAGATGCTTCCTTTGCCGGCGGCGGAAGCACAAGCGATGCCGGCGGCGAGGCGTACGGCAGAAGTTCGTTTGCGTTTGGTATCGGCGCGGTGGCGGGTGATGCCTCTGATTTGGACAAAGGCAAAAACGCGATATCAATGGGTTTCTACACGAACGCCATCGGAGACTATTCAGTCGCGATGGGTTTCAAAACGAAATCCAATGGCAACTATTCTGTTGCAATGGGCAGCAACACAACCGCCGGCGGCTATGCTTTTGCGATGGGCAGCGGTGCAAAAGCTATGGGTGTTGCTTCCGTAGCAATGGGGCAGGGTGCTCAAGCATACGGTAATAGTTCCGTAGCGATGGGTTTCGGCACAAACGCAAGCGCTGTGAGTTCGGTAGCGTTGGGTGCCCTCACGACCGCCGGCGGATTGGCTTCCTTTGCAGGAGGCTACGGGAGCAATGCATACGGCAACTATTCGTTCGCGTTCGGTGAAGGCGCGGTTGCGGGTGTTGAAGGTCAGGCAGCCGACTACGCCGGAACAATCGCGTTCGGCAGCGGCGCGCAGGCGACACACGCAAATTCAGTCGCGCTCGGCAACAACGCTGTAACAAAAGACGCGGCAAATATATCAAGCGCGACAATCGGAACGAAAACCTACAATTTCACGGGCGGAAGCGCAGCCGAAGGTGTAGTATCAGTTGGAGACGAAGGACATCTGAAACAGATAGTCAACGTTGCCAACGGCGCGATAGAAAGCGGCTCAACAGACGCGGTCAACGGCGGACAGATATTTGACATAATCAGCAATCTTCCGAGCGGCGGCGGCGGAGAAGACGCAAATGCCGTACACTATAATGCGGACAAGTCGAAAATTGAACTTTTGGGCAGCAACGGAACGACAATCAGCAATGTGAAAGCGGCTGAACTTGCCGAAGGCGGAACCTATGCGGCGACAACGGGACAGCTGTATGCTGAACAGACAAGAGCGCAGGCTGTTGAAAGACATTTGCAGAGCGAAATCAACGCGAACTCGCAGGAAATCCGCGAAGTCGGCGCGATTTCAGCGGCATTGGCAGGGCTGCACTATGTTGAGCCGAGCGGCGAAGAAGGCGACAAATTTGTCGGAGCGGTTGCATACGGCGGATACAGAGGCGAAAGCGCGGGAGCAATAGGTGTAGCGTACAAACCGTCACCGAACCTTATGCTGAGCGCATCATCAAGCGTCGGCAACGATCAGAACGCGTACCACGCCGGCATAAGCCTTAAATTCGGCAAAGGCGAAACGGCAAAGACACGCGCGGAGCTTCAGAAACAGGTGAAGTATCTGAATGACAAAAACAGCGCGCTTGAGAACACTGTTGCAAAACAGGAAGAGAGAATTAAGGCACTGGAAGAGATTGTTAACAGTATGATTAAGAAGTAAGCAGGGAATAAGCGGGGGAATTGCCCAATAAAAGACGGGCAGTTCCCCCGCTGTTTTTTGTAAAGAATCTGCAGCCTGCAGGCAAGGCACGAGTGTCTTGTGAAATACAAGTTAAGCGGGTGCCGGTGATTTCTATGTTTAGTTTTTAGTCTATATGTATTTTTTGGGCCGTCCGACGGTGAGGCGTTTTTCGCCTGTGAGCAGTTCGTAAGAGAAGTTGGCTGCTCTGTCGTAGTATTCTTTGACGGTGTCAAGGAATGGGTTAACCCCGCGCCAGAAGGGAAATTCGTGCATTACGCTGTAGGCTTCGGGTTTTTTGGTTTCTTTTACGTCAGGTATTTTGAATGTTTTTTTGCCGAACCAGTTTTCAAGGTCGTCTGTGTCTTGTTTTAGGTCAAGTACAATTTTGTCAGAGCTGTCAGTGTTTATTTCAGTTTTGGCTTCACCGGAGAGTTTTTTGATGATGCTGAGTTTGTCCAGCCCGTAAAGTTTGAGCAGCAGAAACGGGTCGTTGCTGAATGCCTCTCCGAGCAGCATATATACGGCTATGGTGTGTTCGCACAGTGAATCTTGTGACGGACAGGTGCATTTGAATGTGTTGAGCCGCTGTATGTTCGGGAATAGTCTTATTCCTGTTTCAAGAAAAACTTCTTCTGTTTCGTGCGCGAGGCGTCCGGCAAAAAGTTCCGCGGCAAATATAGCGTGTTTGCGGCATTTGCTGAGAATTTTTGCCTTGGCTTCTGTTGTGAGCACGTTAAAGCCGAAACGGACAATATAGGGCTCCGGACGGTCGCCCTGCACGATTGCAGATACGAGTCCGGGTTCAATTTCCAGGCTTATTACCTGCCCGCGTTTTGCGCAGCTTTTGCCGCGTGTATAGCGGGCATGTTCTATGTTGTTGCTGAGTATTTCTATCCAGCGTCTTCCCCACCAGTTAAGTTTCTGGGTGTCGGCGGTTCCTGTATTCAAGCGGGACCGTATGCCGCCTCTTATGCCGATATTAGTCATTTTCTTCCTCCATTATATTAAGAGCAAAGAGTTCGTGCAGCTCCGCGTCGGTTAGTTCCGTAAGCCAGTTTTCTCCTTCACGTACTACGGATTCGGCAACTTCTTGTTTGGAATTTATGAATTGTTCTATTTTTTCTTCAAGTGTGCCTTTGCAGCAGAAGTAGTGAACTTGAACGTTTCTTTTTTGTCCTATACGGTAGGCTCTGTCTATGGCTTGTTGTTCAACCGCAGGGTTCCACCAGCGGTCGAACAGGATTACATGGTTTGCGTTTGTGAGATTTAATCCCGTGCCTCCTGCTTTAAGCGAAAGTACAAAGAGCTGTGGTCCGTTGGGCTGCGCAAAACGATGTATGAGGTCGTCTCTTTTGTCTTTGGTGAGTCCGCCGTGCAGGAAGAGAACTTCTGTGCCGAAAGTTTCTTGCAGGTAGTTTTTGATTATTTTTCCCATTGAAGCATATTGTGTGAATATTAGTGTGCGGTCTCCTGCGGAAAGCATAACGTCGGCAAGTTCCGACAGTCGCGCCAGTTTGCCGGAGCGGTTTGCTATTGTCGTGCTGTCTTTGGAGTAGAGCGCAGGGTGGTCGCATATTTCTTTAAGATTGGTGATTGTTGAGAGAACAAGACCTTTACGCTGAATTCCGCTGCTGGTGTGAAGGGTTTTTTCCAGTTTATCAAGCACTGCAGCGTAAAGCGCGGCCTGTTCTTTGCTGAGCGGGCAGAATTCTCTTGATTCAATTTTGTCAGGCAGGTCTGCAATGATTTCTTTGTCTGTTTTTACCCTGCGGAGAATGAAAGGTCCTGTCATAAGACGCAGTCTCTCAAGCCGCTGTATGTTGCCTGTCTGTATGGGCCGCAAGAATTCACGGGCAAAACGTGTTTTGTTGGGTAGTAATCCCGGTACACAGAATTTTAATACTGACCAGAGGTCTCCGACGTGGTTTTCTACAGGGGTGCCTGTAAGCGCGAGACGCCAGTCAGCCGTGATGGAGTGTGCTGTTTTGGATTGCCGTGTGAGCGGGTTTTTAATGTTTTGCGCTTCATCAAGAATTGCGCCGCGCCATTCAGGTTTGATAATTGTGGAGAAGTCTCTGCTTAAAAGAGAGTATGAGGTTATGACAAGGTCTTTTCCCTTGATTGCCCTCAGGAATTTGTCGCCCTGCAGTCTGTCCAGTCCGTAGTGTACATATGTTTTTAGCTGCGGGACAAATCGTTCTGCTTCTAAACGCCAGTTTTCGACAACGGATGTTGGGCATACAAGCAGTACAGGACGTGTCTGCCCTTCGTTTTTTTGCAGCTGCAGAAGCGCAAGGGTTTCAATTGTTTTGCCGAGCCCCATGTCATCGGCAAGGCAGCCTCCTAGACCGAGTTTGGTAAGCCAGTCAAGCCATGACAGGCCGCGCAGCTGATACGGACGAAGTGTGCCGCGGAAATTTTCCGGTAGTTGCTGCTCAGGGAGGCTTTTCTTTCCCGTAAGTACCGCGACTGCATCGTCAAGCCAACCGTTGTCGTGTATGGAGGTTAGACGCATGCCTTCAAAATTTCCGGAGAGTGTTGATAGCAGCGCGGATCTCCGGTCTATTTGTTTGGGCAGAGTTTTTGTGTTTTTAAGTATGGTGGAAAGTTCTTCTTGGTCAACATATATTATTTTGCCGTGCAGCTCGACAAACGGTGTTGTGAGTTTGGCAAGCTGCCTCAGTTCATCTTCTGTGAGAACTTCATTGCCCAGAGTGATTTCCCAGTCTACTTCAAGCATTTCTTGAAGCGATAGTCCTGTGTTTGACGAAAATGCCGCAGTGTCTGAAATGTTGCCGCTCAGCGAGAATCGTTCGCGGTTTTTGGGATTTCCCCATGAGGCAGGGTACATGACGCGCACACCGTCTTCAGACAGCCGTGGCAGGGCATCGGTCATAAAATCGTACAGCTGTTTTGCGGTAAATTCGCAGGATACCGGATGTGCTTGATATAGCGCATCTTCGATCGGCGGAACGTAAGCGGAAATTACTCCAAGTGTCTGCAATAGAAATTTTCTTGGGTTTTCTCCGACACGTTCAAACCAGCTACGTTCTGCAGCTGTGGGTTTCCATACACGGGCTGCGGGAATAATAATACTTTCATCTCGCAGAGCTTGCAGATGCCAGGTTACAAGCCAGCGTGTGTCGTCATCCATATGCTCCGGCTCTTCAATGCGGAGGATAAGACGCCATGGTTCGCCGCTGCCGATTTTTGCTTCTTCAGCCCATGCGGCAATTTGAGGATATACAGAACGCAGTTCCTCTGTCCAGCGTGTCAGGGAGGTGCGTGCCCAGGTAAGAGACCTAAGCCACATTTCGTGAGAGTTGTCTATGTTGACAAGTTTGCCTTTGGCATTTTTTGTCTGGGCAGTGCGAATGATGCTGTCCATGAAGCAGCCCAAAATTGTTCTTCCGAGTTTTTCCGCATTATCTGGAGCGACAACTTTGCCTACTCTGAACCCTTTCAGAATGGGCGGCATGGAATTTAGATATGCGGTATATTCGCCATGATATTTGGGAAGGTATAAGGGTTCCCAACACGAAAAGCAGCCTTCGGCTGTTTTTTTCATATATGGTATGAAACAGCCGCGCAGAGACAAGAGCATGGCATATTTGTAGCTCTCTATCATGTAAACCGCGTCATTTCCGGGCATAATGCCGGGAACTGCGAGGCGTCTGCCATGTTCGGACAGCATTTTTAAGCATTCCATGTTGTCAGCCGTAAGGGGAATGGTTGGCACGTCAAATTCTGATAGTTCAAGTTTATCTGCTTTAAAATCGCCCAAAAGTTTTGAAGATGGTATAGGCATGCCGTTTGAAGCAGGCAGTTTGACAGTTGCGGTAAGGCAGCGGTTCTGATTTTCCGTAGGAGTCATTCCCAGTTTTTTCAGCATATCCAAAATTTCCTGTCCGGAAAGACAGAACGGATGCTGTCTGCCGTTGACAACGCAGTTATTTTCTGTATATGAACGCTCGGACCATATCAAAAACAGGCCGCCGGTATAGCCGATATGAAAAACTAACATATAAAACCTCTTTACTAAAGTTTGGTAACAGTCGTTTTTGCTGAAAACTTAACAGTAAAGTTAACGCGTAAACAATTATAGCATATAATTGTCCAAACTGTATATACATATTGTTAACTTTATTGTTTTTTTTGCTACAATATAAATGAACTGACAAAAGGGAGTGTTGTTTATGCCCAAAGGTATGTGGAAGGGCCGTTTCTCTCAGGATACGGCAGAAACGGTGGTAAAATTCTCTCAGTCACTGGATTTGGACTGGCGTATGGCTTTTGCCGATATACGCGGCAGCATAGCGCATGTAAGAATGCTCGGCAGTACCGGTCTTCTGTCTGCAGAGGAAGCAGAAATAATAGAAAAGAATCTGCTTGTTATAGCAGATGAAATTAAAACCGGTAATTTTGAACCCAAAATTTCTCTTGAAGATGTTCATATGAACATTGAAGCACGGCTTACGGAGCTTTGCGGCGCAACAGGCGCAAAGCTTCACATGGGGCGTTCACGCAATGACCAAGTCAATACAACAGTGCGCTTATATTTAAGGAAGGAAATATTTGAACTGTGGGGGGGGCTTCGCTCTCTGATCGCAGTTTTGCTTGAAAAAGCAGAAGAACATACCGATTATATTGTTCCCGGTTATACACATCTTCAGCAGGCACAGCCTATTTCTATGGGTCAGTTTTGGATGGCGCATGCGCGGGCATTTCTGCGCGATGCAGACAGGTTGTTTGCGGCATATGACGCTGTTGATGAATGTACACTCGGCAGCGCTGCGCTTGCAGGTTCGACACTGCCGCTTGACAGAATATTTACCGCGGAAGATCTCGGCTTTGCGAAGGTATCTGACAACAGTATGGACAGCGTTTCACAGCGCGACCATTTCCTTGACCTGCTTCATTTCGCGGCAGTCTTTGGGCAGCACGCCAGCCGCCTTTCCGAAGACCTCATTATCTATTTCACTACGGAGTTCGGCTGGGTGAAACTTCCGGATGCGTATTGCACAGGCTCAAGCATTATGCCGCAGAAGCAAAACCCTGATGTGTTGGAACTTATCCGCGGCAAAGCAGGGCTGCTTGCCGGTGCATACACGCAGCTCATGACGCTTATGAAAGGTGTTCCTTCAACCTACGACCGCGATTTGCAGGAAGACAAGCGCCCGCTGTTTGAGGCAATTGAAATAATGAAAGGCATTTTCTCGGTACTTCCGCCGCTTATTAAAGAAGTCGAAATAAACGAAGAAGCTGCAAAACGCGGCTTTGCCGATGGGCTTATTCTTGCAACGGACGTTGCGGAATATCTTGTTGTCAAAGGCGTTCCTTTCCGTCAGGCCCATGCAAAAGTCGGCAAAACCGTCGGTTTTTGCGTTGCAAACAACCGTGCGCTTACGAGCCTCACGCTTGACGAGTGGAAAGCGCTCATTCCTGAAGCTGAAGAAGACCTGCTGCCGCTGCTTACACCGGAAATGGCTGTTGCGCGCCGTCTGACAATCGGCGGAACAGCGCCGCTTCGTGTCAAAGAACAGATAACGAATGCAACGGAAGATCTTGAGGAATATACACAGCTGAGCAACGAACTTAAAGAAAATCTGCCAGAATTTTAACAATATACAGGCTTTGTCTCCTTGGGCTCAGCAGCTCAGGAATTTTTGGCATAAAACCTTAGAAGCGGATTACCGGCGATAGAAAGAGTTAAGAATTAAATTAGCAGTCTGCTGACTACCGGCTGCCTGAAGACTGGTGTGCTATAATGACCTGGCAGAACACTACATTTTTATTACTATGAAAAAAGAGGTGTATATCATGACAATACTTATTATTTTAATAATTATATTCGGGATTGTTGCACTGTGGCTTATGGGAACATACAACGGTCTTGTCAAACTCAAAAACTTCCGTGATGAAGCATGGAGCGGCATAGACATTCAGTTAAAACGCCGTTTTGACCTTATCCCCAATCTTGTTGAAACTGTTAAAGGGTATGCAGCTCATGAACAGCAGACTTTTGAGAATATTACCAGAGCACGTTCTGCAATAAATCAGGCAGGTACTGATGCAGAAAAACGTATAGCTGCTGAAAATGAACTTACCGGAACACTCCGCACCCTTTTCGCAGTTGCTGAAAATTATCCGGAGCTCAAGGCGAACACGAATTTTCTCGATTTACAGCAGCAGCTTTCAAAAATAGAAGACGAATTGCAGCTTGCGCGCCGCTACTACAACGGTACGGCAAGAAACCTAAACAACGCCGTTCAGCGTTTCCCTGCTGTGCTTGTTGCAAGATTGCTTGGTTTCACTCCTGCCGCGTATTTTGAAACAGCAGAAGCAGAAAAAGCAGCTCCGCAGGTCAAATTTTAAGAAAGGGCAACCGTGATGCTGCAGCGTGCCGTACCGCTTCTCTTCCTTATAATATCGAATATGTTTATGACGTACGCATGGTACGGACATCTCAAAAAACTGGGAGATAAACCGTTTTACATTGCGATACTCGTCAGCTGGTGCGTTGCATTTTTTGAATATTGCTTTCAGGTGCCCGGCAACAGACTGGGCTTCAAAGTTTACACACTCCCGCAGCTGAAGATCATTCAGGAAGTCATAACCATGTGCGTTTTCGCAGGGTTCTGCTGTTTTGTAATGAAAGAAAAGCTTTCGATGAACTTTCTCTATGCAGCACTCTGCATGATAGGCGCGGTATTCTTCATTTTCCGCGGATAATTAAGAACAAAACAGAACATAATAAAGACGGGGCACAGCCCCGTCTTTATTATGGATTATTGCAAAAATTGGGAAAAGCTGGAAAAAATAGTATAATATGCGACAGGACTTGAAAGCGGCAAGGTCAGAGACCGCAACAAGCAGAAAGCAAGTCCCCGTCAAAATTCGCAAAGCGGCTTATGGTGAACTGAAAGAGTTGTGGGAAACGATCAACAAACGCTGTCTGCTTGTTTATGACAAAGAGTTGAATGACAATATAGAAGCAGCCGCTCTTTCGATTTTTGAGACCAGAGGATTTTTCACGGATACGGTATTACAGGTACACAGGGATGTTGTCGTGAGCTGTTTAAGGAGTGGAAAAACAGTAATTTACAGGGACGTTAATGAAGTTATGACAGAATAACATACGCGGGAGAGCATCTGCTCTCCCGCGTATGTTATTTTCTATATGCCGTATTTCGTTTGAAACAGGCTTTCCCGTTTTCGTCAGTGACAATTTCGTCTTCATATTCTACGCTGTCGCAGCGAAGAATAATCTGTCTGTTTTCAGTATCTTTGTAGATTGAAAATATCGGAACCATTCCCGGCTGTTTCATTTCTGCCGGAATGATGTCGTCTATTTCCCGTCCGAACAGTTGTCTGAAAATCTTTGTAAAATATCGTTTTCTT
>JAZUIB010000050.1:0-47041 GCA_045642025.1 Synergistaceae bacterium | reverse complement strand
TGGCTTGCGGTACATTGTACAGCATCGGAAGTGTAGACGCACAAGGCAGTATCCGGTTCTGTACATCGTCTAACGTATTTGCAATTAACTAAAAATCGCATGGCGCGCGTGCGTAGTCCATTAAACCGTGGCAAACCAGCTGCCAAATTTGGTATGAATGGGGAATCTTCGGTAACTGCAAGCTGGCAGGCGGCAGGGTCCCCGGACAAAAACGCTGTTCACTATCACGGCGGACTGTCGGGCACGCAACCGACGTAAAATAAATGAATTCAAAGCGGCAGGCATTTGGACTTATGTTTTTTTGCTTGCCGCTATTTTTAACAGGAAAGGAGAGGTATAAATGCTTCGCGAAAAAGACAGGGAATTGAAACGTCAGCGCAAATTGAAAAGAAAACTGAAAGAAAACAGCAAGATACCGAAAAACATAAGAACACGCAAAAGTCTGCGTTTTCAGGTGTCAGGAACAGAGCAGCTGAAATTCTGCAAGACTACCCCGCTGACAAAGGAACTGAGACAGATACTCGGCAGAAACGTATTCAAAATCATACCGGAAGAGATGAAACGCCCGGGATACGTTCCGTTCATTTCAATTTATCTAGACAAGGCAAACCGCTGCATGGTCCTCCGCGCCGATCTCGTTGAACACGAAGATTTGATTGTAACGGACGAAAATGGCGAAGCCAAATTTGAACCCGACACCGAATACAAAAAATGAGGACTGGATTGTCCTCGTTTTTTTAGTTCATATCATTTGTTACCTTTATGTAATGTTTTTGACAATTCTATTTTCTCTACTACGACTCATATTACATCACTAACTCACAAATATGCCTTTTTCTATTCAGAAACAAATGATACCCAAGGCTTTGCTCCCTGGGTATCGTTTACTACTCCTGCTTGTCTCCTAATATTGCCCTTTTATTCCCAACATCAGGTATATTAACAATTGGTTTTTGCTCTGGCTGTGATTTAGGAGTTTGGCCGTTATCGTTCTCTTTTTTTTCGGTTTGGTTTGTCATAATTTCACCTCCTTGGTTCTATTATTGGAACACACTTGCTCTGTTTGACTGCCCCGCGCTTTTTTTGAAGAGCCCTGACAGTTTTTTCAAACTCGTCATAATGTTTTTGTTTGCTATCTTCTTTGCGTTTCTGTTTAATAATTGGGTACAATAATTTAAATTGCTCAACAAAAAATCCACCACCTAAACGGTTGAGAATTTCTATTGAGTAAATTTTTGTATTGACACCAACGGAAAATTTTTCAATTTTAGCAAGACATTTCGTTACTTCAGTCCAATCTGTGCTATTTCTATCCATGTTGTTCAGATTATACTGGTGTAATCCGTCAAAAACATCTTTCTGCAGTTCACTATACGCATTCAGCGTACTTTCTTTTTTCTGCCGATTTGACTCCTGAATAAATTGCCACATTGATAAACTAAATGCGAAAATCAAAACAATAAGTGCTATAACATCAATTTTGGTTTCCATTAGTTTTCTTCCTCCTTATAACATAACAACATAACTGATTCGTTTTGATCCACATCCAAACAATGCATAAGGATGCTCTGTTATACTATTGACAAAATATGAGATGTTTGCGATAAGCATCGACACTACAAACGCTGTTACGGGAACAATAACGGCAATGTATATTTCTTCATCTTTCGCATATATTTCACGGTATTTTAAAATTTCTTCCTTTGTGTAATACTTATTACTGTTTATTCTAAACAAGTCCTTTATGCGCACAATACCCACCCCCTATAATCTCTCTTATTATTGACTATTCTTCATTAACGACATTACACTCTCGGTATAGCCTTCAGAAACTTATCCGCTATTGTTGATATTGTAAATGATGTTAATTATCTGCAATGGACATTTCTACCCAAAATTCTCTAACTATATATTCTTTTTCCAACTTCCGCATAAGTTTTATCTATCGCCTTTAACTCTGCAAATGTATCAATTTCATCAACATCTTCTGCTTTACATTCGCGCAACCTGATTTTGTAGCATTTCTTAAAATCGGAAAATGCTATCTGTTCCCAATTATGTTCTTTGCCGCCAGGGCGCTCAAATGCAATCTTCAAATGTTCAGCAAGCTGTTTTCCGTCGTCTGCATCCCAGTAGGATATACCTATCTCCTGATAACACTTTTCTCCTCCGATTTTCTGCCCTGTAATGACATTGTTTTTTACGGAAAAACACCAGTCATCCGTACGTATTACAGGATATCCAAGGAAATTTGTATAGTATTGATACTGTTTAACCACCTTTAGATTGTTAATCAGTAAATCGCCCTCAAAAACATACGCGTTAGCAAGCTGTTCGCACACGCACATCAAAGAAGAAATGCTGTTTGCTTCATTATAGATAGGATTTGTAACAAATTTAAGCATAGGATATTTATAAAGAAGCTGGTCAAACTGCTCTGCAAGATAACCACGAACAACTGTAATATCATCAATCCCAGCGGCAAGGGCGGCATCTATAAGTCCGTCTATAATTCTCTGTCCGTTTACACGTACAAGCGGTTTGGGAGTATTTAAGGTAATAGGCACAAGTCTTTCGCCAAACCCCGCAGCCAGAATAATTGCACGCTTCACTTTATACGGCTCAAGCTGTACAAGTCCGCTTTGTGTAATGCTGCCTTCGTTAATCCAGCCCGCGTTCGTCATTCCTTTCACAAGTTTGTTGACTGTTCCAAGCGCAAAGCCTGTTTTCTCAACAAGTTCACGCTGTGTCAGCGAACGTTTTTCTTCCGCAAACTGCTCAAGGATATCGAACTGTTTTCTTGTAAGTGAACCTACCGTTTTGAACACTCTCCGTTCAATTTTTATTCGTTGCAACTCATCTTTTGAACAGCGTTGCTATGCATTTGGATAAAATAACCGACAATGCAATCTGCTGTTCATAACAACATCATTGCATCACAATATATGAACATTATAGCATAAATCGTTTAATGAAAATAGAAACCGCTGTACAGTGATTTCTATTTTAAATATTCCGTATAAGATTTTTCAGTATCAATTATTACAAAATCATGGTGATATGTTTGTTCTTCTTTTGGAGGAAGTTTCATATAATCACCGTAACATTTTTTAAGAACCAAATCATATCCGACTGGAATTTTAATCTTTGTATCTTCAAAATCAGCTAATATAGCCTCGGCAAATGCTTCTTTCGGAAAAATATCATCACGCGGATCATTTGCAACAAATTCAGCTTCCTCAAACGGAACAAGTTGTGTTAATTTATCATGCAAAAATTTTCTTGGGCATTTGCCATACAGCATCAGTGCTGTTATTTTCCACAGACAAAATTTGATTTTCTCTCCCACTGTCATTTCAGGATATAAACAATAATATTTGTGGAGTCTCCTGTAAAAATCATACCGCCATTTTCCAATCAATGTATTTTCACATCCGTCAAGCGGATAGATGTCAACATAAATACCTTTTTTCATGTCAATATTTCTGTTCCATTTCTGGATACATGTTGTTGCTAAATTCTGCATTTTTCCAATTTTTTGCGAATACTTGTATTCGTTGGCAGAGGTTAGCAAAAAATATGGATATGACAGTTCTTCTTTTACAATTTCACAGAACTTGTCATAATCCGGGCGCGGCATCATGATATCGATATCGTCATCCCACGGAATAAATCCTTTATGCCGTACAGCACCAAGCAACGTCCCGTATGCCGCAAAATATGAGAGAGCATACTTGTCACATACTTTTATAATCTGTTTTAATATTTCAAACTGTACTGTCCGTAATTTTAATAAATCAAATTCGATTTCAGACATACTAATCAACTCTCCAATAAATATTTTCAAAATGTTACATCTCTCATGCAAGTTTTCACTCGATGCCCATTTTCAAATGTACACAACTCACCGATCTACTATAAACCTTGCATATCTCACCAAACTAATCAAAAAATTCTTTTGTCAGTTCAATTACTACATCTTTGTCAGCATTTGCCATACCATTATAGAGCGGCAGACGAACAAGTTTTTCGCTTTCTGCAGTTGTATAAACATCTTCCCCGCTAAAGCGACCGAATTTTATACCTGCAGGCGCAGAATGTAACGGCAGATAATGGAAACTGCAACATACGCCGTTTTGTTTCATAAAAGTTATAAAATTAGTCCTTTCTTCAATATCCCTGCACTTTATGTAAAAGAGATGCGCGTTGTGAACACAACCTTCAGGAATATGCGGAAGACCAAGTTTTCCGATTGTTTCATAAGGCTTCAGCGCAGTATAATAAGCATTCCACGTTTCAAGCCTGTTATCATTTATCTCATCAGCTTTTTCGAGTTGTGCATATAAATATGCGGCGTTCATTTCACTCGGCAGCCAACTGTCGCCAAAATCGACCCATGTGTATTTGTCAACCTGACCGCGCAGGAATTTGCTTCTGTTTGTTCCCTTTTCACGCAAAATCTCGGCTTTTTCAAAGAACTTCGAATCCCTCACTACCAGCGCTCCGCCTTCACCCATGGAATAATTTTTTGTTTCATGAAATGAGTAGCACCCAAAATCTCCTATTGTCCCAAGCGCTTTACCATTATAACTGCTCATTACAGCCTGCGCGGCATCTTCAACAACAAACAAATTGTATTTCTCCGCCAGTTTCATAATCGTATTCATTTCACAGGCAATCCCTGCATAGTGCATTACACATATTGCCTTTGTTTTATCTGTTATCGCCGCTTCAATCTTTGTTTCATCGATGTTCATCGTATCAGGACGAATATCCACAAACACAGGCTTTGCACCGGCAAGAACAAACGCATTGGCAGTGCTTGAAAAGGTAAAACTTGGCATTATAACCTCGTCGCCATATTGCAGTCCACAAAGAAACGCTGCCATATCAAGCGCAGAAGAGCCGCTTGTAGTAAGCAATACGTTTCCTGCTTTAAAACGTGTTTCAAGCCATGTGTTGCATTTTTTTGTAAACTCTCCGTCACCGCATATCTTGTGCGACTCAATCGCCTGCTTCACATACTCAAATTCTGTTCCAACACAAGGCGGAATATTAAAAGGTATCATTATTTGCCTCCGCTTATGACTCTATAAATGTTTTCTTGCCAAATAATTTTGCTATTCCTCGTTTAGTTTCTCTGATAACATTTGCTTTCATTCTGCGCAGACAGTCTGATGTATGACGATGCAAATGTCCCCCGTTTGTCGCTGCAAAATATATTGCATCAAGCAGTTCATCTTTCCATGCGGTTTTTTGCAGATATTTCCAGTAAAGCATTTCAGTATTGCTGCCAATTAGTTCAATCCACGGCTTTCTGTTTGCAAAATGCCAGATTTTTTCAGCTGACAAATCTTCCTGCTCTGCTTTTTTCATTGTGTTAAAGCGCATGTCAAGAAAAAGAATTTTGCCATAAAACGCCGCACTCATAAATTCCTGTTCAATGAAATGCGGCTTATATTTCCTTATATACTCTACGCAACGTGTCAATAGCGAGCCATGTTCTGCAATATCAGCACGCAATGCCGCAAGATCGAAAATCATAATTCCCGTATTTATGTGCTGCGACTCGTCCGCATTCTCAATACCATAAATAGGATGAGGGGCTGTATCTTTAACTGCGGCAACAGGCAATCCTTTCAAATCCATATTCCAAAGCTCAGCCATATCCAGCATTGTAACTGTATCGCTGTCGGTAAAAATAACACGGTCACTATCCGGCAGTGCTTCCGGCAGTGTAAGATAATACGTTGTCCCCTCAGAAAACCCTTTACAGACCGCCTGAACATACGCTTCAAAATTTTCGTAAAAACGCGTAACATCCTCAAAGCATATTTCATGCTCAAGCACAAGACCATGCTTATTCTCTGCCATTTTGACAGTTGCTGTAAGTTTCGCTCTGTTGTCGTCAGTCAGCGTTCTATTGTGCAGAATGTGAAAACATACAGGCAACGTTGCATTGTCCATAATCGATGCCATGGCAACACCTACGTGCTTTGAATATATTCCTTTGGGGTCATAATCTGCAAACGCAATGTGAATTTTTGCAAACATCATAATCTTTTTCTCAACTTTCTGTAACTTTAGATACTATCTCAGAGTTTGGTTTATTTCCAACCTAAACATAATGAATAATTTTGCGTATCATTTTTCTATAGTTCTATTTTTTACATTTATTCTACTATTTCTTGTAACTTAATCCCCATCTTTTCAAACAATTTAAATGATTTCTGTGCTACACCGTCTGCACGGATAGATTCTTGTGTATAAACTACAGAAATGTCAACATTTGGTATCAGCATTTTGGCTGTCATCATTGCTGTCGACGTAGTACCTATAATTTTTTTCAGACTTTTGCTTAAAAGAAGATAGTATAATTCCGCCGGATATTCTGTTGGAAGATCTATAATATTTCCATCTGCATTAATCTTTTGAATTACAGGATCATTCGCCAAAGTTCTCGGATGTTTCTTCATTGCTATAACTACGCCATTTTTTTCAAGCGCGTTAATCTGCTGCTGCATGATTGAAATAAACGCGTCATTAATCCTATCCGTACGCGGTAAAGCTAATAATAATTCTATCGGATGACAGGTATATTTTATTAGGTCATCAGGAAAATTTTCTGTCTTAATAGTTGCAAACATTTTTGAAGGGTCTATTTTGTATTTTACTTTTTCTTCATATATGTCAGGCAATAATTCTGGCAATATTGCGTGTATATGTGTGTTTTTGTTCAGCCTGCCTTCTGCTTTTGGCACAACACGCCACTTGCCATAGAAACACTTGCCAACAACTTCAGCAATAGCTGAACTCGGTTTATAACTGCGCATATACGTTGCCATGCCGTCATCGTAATAATGAAATGCTGTTCCGGTATTTTGAAGCAGATATGATATGTAGTTTACTTCAACCTTCCAGTCACAGGTATAATAGAACTTGTCAATCGGGCATAATTCTTCAATCAGGCTTTTTATTTCCCGCAAATTTTTCTTCCTGACACAAAGCCGCTTAAAATTGTTGTGGTCAGGATAGCTTTCCAGTATAACAATTTTAGTGAAAGCAGACGGAAATAACTGCTGAAAAAGTTGCTGTGTTTTATTGGCAGCAGAATTACCCATCAACAGCAATGCGTTATTTTCATTGTTGCAGTCAGATACCGCAATAATATAACTTAGCAATACATGATAAGCCGTTGACGCGTAAAACAGATTCATGCGTAGCCCTCCAATAACACACTGTCTTGCTCAGCCTGACATTTTATCTTCCTTTTTAGTGTATAATCATTATACACTATGTTGCAAGTGATATAGTGGTTGCATTTGAGGGAGCGATATGTCATGGCAAAATTTTCAGTACCGAAACCAAATGATAAATTTCTGTGGGTGCGCTTCAACGGACTTGGAGATATTCTTCAGGCACTTGCAGACGCATACTACATTAAACAGAAATTTCCGGAAATACATTTGTCATTTCTTGCTCCTCCGAAATTTGCTGATATTGTTACTTCGCAACCATATATTGAAGAATTTATCAGCGGCTATAAAAAACCTCTTTCCCGTATGTTTGAAACCGCACACATTATCCGTGAGAAAAAATTTGACTGGGTAGCATCAACTCACAAGGGCACACACACAACAGTGATGCTTTATCTCACAGGGATACGGCACAGACTTGGTTACAGTCATTATGTCCAGTTTTTAAATACTGATAATATTTATTCTTGGACACAGGCTCATGGAATTAATTTACGGACACGTCCTGAAAAAGCATTATTCGCCCCCGCTGACAGTACTGCTTATGCTAAAGAACTTTTGAAACCGCTTGACGGTAAGAAGAAAATTTTTTGCTTGATAGGTGCAGGCACGGTAAAAAAACGCTGGCCAACAAAGTATTGGATAGAACTGTTAAAACCGTTGATTACTGCCGGATGGTGTGCTGTGTTAATCGGATACGATACAGAAGAAAACACCATAGCAAACGAGATAGTAACAACGTTGACCTCAGAAAGTGTGTTAAATGTTGTCGGCAGGGTAGATTTTATCAAAATGCTCGGCGTTGCCGGTGAATGTCAAATTGCCGTAGGAAATGACACTGGGCCTCTGCATCTAGCCGCACTTTGCGGTATCCCAACAGTAGGCATTTTTGATTATATACCACCTGTTGACGTTGGTTACAATATGCCGTGGCTGACGTTCGCCGTTGCTAGGGAAGAAAAATTACAGACCTTCTACGCGAAAAAACGAGATGCTTCTGTTTTGGCAGAATTAAAGCCTGAAAAAGTCCGCGAAAAGTTTGACGAACTGGTTGAAAAATTCGGTTTGTAACGTAAATAACAGATTATTGTTCTGTAACAGGACAGTGAATTTTTAATTGGGCCGTCTGCGAAATATCAATCAATTACGGCTGTATTTCCCATTTACCGCCACGCGCTTTTCCAATACGTTACGTTTTTTTCTTCAAGCAGTTTCATTATTCTCTGCAAGGTTCTGCGCGGTATCCCTGTTTGTTGTGTAAGTACGGTCTGAGAAACAGTATTGTCCTTTTTAATAAGTTCGAGAATAGCCGTTATTCTGCTGTCGTTCAGCGTTGTTTCAGCGCCATTTGTCTTGTTCAGCAATCCTGGGTTTATACTCGGAAGTCTGACAACAAAAAAGTTGTCTGTTGTTTCAAATTGTGGTTTAACTGTATACGGCGCGGCCTTTTATACAAAAAACTTCGGGCAGACCGAAGTTTTTTGTTTATTCGCTGATGTATAATCCCCTGTAATCTCAATGCAGTTCACACCGCGGTCAGCGGTTTATGCTTTCGCACCTTATTTATCTTTTTGTATAAATTCACAGCATTTTGTTTCCGCAAGTTTGAATGGTATAGTTCTCTTAAGGTAAGGATGCAGTTGTGACAAATCTGTTTTGCCGCATTTTTGCTTATACAGTATAACAGCGTTTTTGCATATCACATCTTGTTTGCGTCTTATACATCGAATTTCTTCTTTTACCTTTGCCGCGTATTTTTTGTCCGGTTCGTTTTTCAAGTCATATTTGTTTAATTCAGTCTCAGGCACAGGTATCATATTGGAAAGTAGCACTTTGCCCAACACATTGCCTTTGCTGCAAAATCTTATAATTGTCATACTGTCGGGTCTTGGAATGCAGCAACCATCTGCATCAAGAAGCCTGTTTGCGTTGTCGTCCAACAGATAATCTTTGTCTTTTCCGGATGACAGCGGGGCAAAATAGTTGAAGATTTTTTTGTCGTCTGTCTCAATTTTTATAACAACGCCAATGTATTTTCGCGTATGCTGAGTATAGTTGCCGCATAACGGTTTAACGCTTGCGGGATTGTATATGTGCGTTAGTTCTTTAAAGTTTTGCAGAAACAGAATATATTTATCAGAGATTTCATACAAATTTAAATCCTGTTCAGTTCTGCTCATATCTATTCCTCCCGTCAGCTGCCGTTAAAAATGCGGGAGTCAGACTCCCGCAGTGTTTTCATTCCGCTGAGTTATAGAGCCGCGGGTCGCTCGGTGATAAAATTCCGCTGGGTTGTGAAGCCGCGGGTCGCTTGATGATAAAATTCCGCTGAGTTGCAGAGCCGCGGGTCGCTCAATGTTGATGTGAAAATTATATATTAATCATAATTATTGTCAAGTCTGTGTATTTTGGCAGAATTATACCTGAAAAGGTCTGAAAAGTCCGCGAAAAAATTGACAAATCGGTTGAAAAATTCGGTTTGCAGCACGAATAACGGATTATCCTGCGCCCTGTCATCCGACGGGGGCACAGTTGTTAGGCAGACAATACTTCATAAGTTCATACGTTCCCTCAAAAAGTGTGATAATTTACCCTAAAGTTCCCTCGAAATGTGTGATATAAACCTACGCAAAGCGTGTGTTCGTGCGGAAAAATTAACTTTTGTCCAAAAATCGGTAAATGGTTTGCAAATTTTACAGAAATGCGGCTGCATAGAGCGGCATTGTTGTTATTTTGCCGCTGCTTCCGATGTTGTAGTCGCCAAGTTTGAGAGCTTGCGAAAGGTGGTATTTTTCTTCATGCGTGATAACCGTTTTCAGGCTTTTCGCATTGCCTGTCGATGCTTTTACTTCTACGGGAACGCACTCTTTGTTTCTGCGTATTGCAAAATCTATTTCCAGTCCACTGTCTTTTTTATAGTAGTAAAGTCTGCGTCCTGTTTTTACAAAGCAGTCAGCGGCAAGCGCTTCATACAACGCCCCTTTGTATATGTTCAAGTTTCCTGTCAGGATGTCGCCTTGTGTCCCGTCTTCAAGCATACTTACAAAAAGCCCTGTATCGTTCATATAAACCTTGAAACAGCTTTTGTCCGCGTTGCCTTCTAACGGGAGTTCAAGGGTATTGAGATTATAGCAGCGAGATATTATTCCGGCATCTTCTATCCATTGCAGGCTGCCTTCAAATTTTGAGGCACTGCCTTTCTTCCGCACCGCTGAATACATAAATTTCTTGTTTTCTTTTGCAAGCTGCGCTGGAATTGAGTCAAAGCATTCGACTATCTTGCTTTTGTCGCTGTCAGGCGCATATTTGAGCATATCGTCCCTGTAATCTCTTATTATGCCTCTCTGTATTTCCAGCACTTCGTTCAACCGCTTTGTATCTGCGAATAGCTGTACTGCGCGGGGCATTCCGCCGACAATGGCATACTGTAGAAAAAGTTCGCGAAAGCGCTGGTGCAGCGCATTTTCAACAGGTGTTGCCGTTTCAATACAGTCGCGCAGATATGCAATAGTTTCTTCCACAATGCCGTTTGCCCACAGGAATTCCTCGAAGTCCATCGGGCGCATATCAATTATTGTTTCGTAGCCTACAGGTACGGATTTAGGCTGCCCATATCCGCTTATTCCAAGCAGCGAACCGGTACATATAACGTCAAATCGTCCGTCAAGCTGAAAAAATTTTAATGCCGTTCTTGCTTCCGGACATTCCTGTATTTCATCAAGAACTATAACTGTATTCCCTGCTTCAAAGACAGCTGAGCTGCCAAGAAACGCGGTCATTTTCATAATTATGTCATCAATGGAAAGAGAACCCTCGAAAATTGAGCGGTAGGCAGGATTTTGATAAAAATCAATCTTGATAACATGCTTATAATTTCTCTTTGCAAACGCAAGCACTGAAGACGTTTTCCCGCATTGCCTGCAGCCTTTTATGACAAGAGGATTTCGCGCCGGTCTGTTTTTCCACTGCGAAAACGCTGCCTCAATTTTTCGTTTTAGCATTTAATCAGCTCCCGTCAGTTTTTCCACCTTGTATTATACTATGTTGAAGGATTTTTTCAAGCGACTTTTTGTAAAATTCGGGATTTTTTCAAGCGACTTTTTGTAAAAATCGGGATTTTTTCAAGCGACTTTTTGTAAAATCGGAAGCTGTTTTATAAAACTTGCATTTTGCCGCAAAATATATTAAACTGCGGACGTTAAGCCGTTTAGGCTTAAAATGCAGCAGAGACGAGGCAATGCGATGTTCACACCTTCAAATGTTTTATGGATTCGTTTCGGCGCGTTCGGCGATGTGCTTCAGGCAATTGCAAGAGCGCGGTTGTTTAAGCGCCGTTTTCCAAACGCAAGGCTTACGGTGCTGACACGGCCTGAATTTGCGAATATTGTTGAACCACAGGATTGTTTTGAGGATTTTGTTTACTGGGACAGCAAGCATAACCCGATCGGCTTATTCAAATGCGTTGCAGATGTTAAAAAACGCAAATTTGACACGCTTGTTTCTGTCCACAATGCCGTTTCTGCAGCTTTTGTCGCTAAGATTTCCGATGTTCCGCATACTTTCGGCTACAAGAGTTTCGGCGAAGGTTTTTATTATGGCGGCAACGTCTGGAAATGGTTTGAGGAACTTGGTATTGACAAGGATTTGCGCGATGCACCGATGATTCAAGCTTCAAAAAAAGCTCAAAAGTATGCTTCGGAACTTCTTGCGCCTCTACCTAAGAAAACGCTGTTCTGCATAACAGGCGCGAGCAAGCCGCAAAAGCTTTGGCCTGTGGAATATTGGCCGGAGTTTATTAAGCGTATGCTTGCCGAGGGATGGGGTATTGTTCTCAATGGTCACGGCAACGTTGAAACGGCGCATAATGAACAGATTATGGCGGCTCTTGATGACACAACAAATGTGCTTAATCTTACCAATAGAATGAATTATGACGAGATGTGCGCAATTATCAAGGCGTGCAGCGCGTCTGTAGGCAATGACACAGGGCCTTTGCATTTGTCAGCGCTTTCGGGTACTCCGACTTTTGGTTTGTTCGGCTGTACACCGAGTCAGCGGATTGGTTTTACTATGCCGTGGTTTCGCGAAGCGCTCTGCACCTGCCCGGATGTCGGCTGTTTCAATTACAACTGTCCGAACAAACGCTGTATGGAAACGCTTACTGTTGACATAGCATACGACGGTTTCAAGAAATTTGAAAAGGAATTGCTTGCATAGATAATTTACAACAAATAATGCCGCAGGTGCCTTTACGGCGCTTGCGGCATTATTCTGCAAAGTTGAAATATTTGAATTTATAACAAGTAGTTTCCAAGTTCTGTTGCAACAGTATTTTTTATCTCTTCTGCCGTTGTCTGCAGCCATTTCTGTTTAAGTCCGACAAGTCTGCCAAGGGTTGTTACATTCGAGATATCCGGATTTTGACCTTCGCCGTTTATTGTTGTGGCATGCTGCCCGCCTATTGAGAAACTGTAGGTCATATCATACGCAGGAGAGAGGCTCCACTTGGCTTTCTGTTCATCGTACAGGAATGTAAAATTCTTGGCATGGTCGTCTCTGTTATGGGCAAAGACATTAAAGCACATTCTTCTGTAAAGTTCTTTGTCATATTCAAAGCCGCCTGTAAGATTTTCTGCGGCGGCAAACAGATTTTTATAGTCCAACACAGGTTCTCTGTGCGATACCTCCAAAAGTCCGCCTGCACTTATGACGTGCAGTTTTTGCTGCCTGTTTCTGTCAAATCGTTTTGTCGCAAAAAATCCGCTGCATAGTTTTGAGGGGAGCAGCTTTACATGCGGTATTTTTATGCCGCACTTTTCTGCGCAAAGCGCGTAATCGTACTCCTGCCTGCCTATATCCGAAGAATCATATTTTGACGGAAATTTTACAATCCAGGCTTCTCCGTCAAGCGTAATATGCGCTTTTGGACATGCTCCTCCAGAGGAGCCTCCCAATCTGTACAGGGTGTCAAAATCTTCTGTCTCTTTGTTATCCAACACACTGTGTACAGCTTCAGCCAGCTTGTCATAATCCTGTTTTCCACTGCCTGGAATATCTTCTTCAAGATAGCGCGAAGGTCTGTAGGACAGCGCGCCAATTCCGTTGTCACGCACAAAGGAAAGCCTGTCAAGGGCAGTTATGTTTTGAGGATTTATGTTCGATGACATTAGGCATCGATCAACAAGCAGCCTGCCCCATCCGTCAGGGAGACTGTCATTAAAAACTCCGAAAAGACCTTCGAATTTGTATACGTTTGATTTCCGCGGTATGAATACATCGTTTCGCAGAGGAAGTGAAAAAGGTGATATGGAAAATCCGTTTTTCTGCCATTCGCCGCTGTACTGAAAGGCGACAAGACCGTTTTTCATTGCCGCAAGAGCTCCGACCAAGCGATTGTTATAAAACACGTCAAGTCTGTCAAGCTTTTTCATTATCCTTGATTACCTCGTTTATGCTTAGATATTCTTTGCGTTCAAACAGCGTGGCAATTTCATCTTCACGATGCAGCACAAACGCGATTTTTGCAAGTGACATGAAAGAAATTTCTCCTGTGCTTTCAAAGCGCTTCAAAGAGCCAAGGCTTACGCCTGACAGTTTTGCAAATTCTGCCTGCGAAATTTTGCGTCTTCTGCGATGTTCCCGAAGACGCTGTGCGACCTGCATGATTATTTCCTTCGGTGTTGCTCTGCCAAGAATATTATCCATAGCTAATATATTATACAATTTTGATATATATGTCAATATATAGCTAATATATTAACCATATTATTTAGCAAAAACTTTTGACTTGCAATCTTTTCTAGTACGCCTGAAACTTTCTTTCAATAATCTCTTTAAGCGGTTTTCACTATTTTCGTTGTCACGCATCATTGATATTGTTTTGAAATAACGTCTCTTGCCCTGTAGTATATTTCCATTACCTGGTTGTCTCTGTGCTGCTGGAACATTACACAACTGCAGGCAAGCAGTACCAAGACAAGAATAAGCTGTTTTACGTTAAGGCTGCGGCCTTTGATTTTTGCGGCATGCCAAATGTATCTCAGTATTAAAAGCGTGAAAAGCATAATAATCGGAATGACATACCAGCGCATTGCAAGCACGTACTTAATTGCCGCGGCAAATGTCGCATGTTTGAATTCCCAGTAGCTTTCTGCCGTAAACCAGTGTCCTGTCGTGAAATAATAATTCCATAGTATAGCAACCGGCGTAAGTATCCATGCCCAAAGTAGGTACGACACTGCATTTATAAAAACGCAGTGATTGAGCAGATATGTCACAAGCATAAGCGTACAGGAGATTCCTGTACAAAAACAGATGAAATATTCGTTTTCCGCATACGGAACCGCGTCATTAACAAGGAATTTTATGAGGTTGACGGATAGGAAAAGGAGCATCAGCATCCCGTACACCTTTGCAAATTTCTTTTCGTCTGCCGCAAAATACGCCGTAAGATTTATCATAACCGTACAGGCAGCAAACGGAAGAAAGCTGTGTACAAGTCCATGGGTGTCTATACACCCTTCCCCAAAAATTTGCAGCAACACAAAAAAAAGATAAACAGCGACTGTCTGTATGCTATATTTTTTTAACGCTGTTTTGTCAATTTTTTTCAGCATATTTTACAACTCTTTTTCCGCCAGTTCGCACAGCGTGTGACCTATCAATATGTGCATTTCCTGTATTCTTGGCGTAAAAACTGACGGCACGTTGAGCAGTATGTCGGCAAATTCTGCCATTTTTCCTCCGTTTTCGCCTGTCATTGCGATTGTGCTCATTCCACGCTTGCGTGCAGCAAACATCGCATTCAGCACGTTTTTACTGTTGCCGCTCGTGGAAATGCCTATAAGCAGATCACCTTTTCTGCCGTGCGCTTGCACCTGACGAGAGTAGATGTCGTCAAAGGAAAAATCGTTTGCAATCGCTGTAAGCGCCGAGGTGTCGCAGTGAAGTGCCATTCCTGCCAAAGGCTGACGTTTTTTGAGATAGCGTCCGCTGAGCTCCGCCGCAAGATGCTGAGCATCAGCTGCAGAACCTCCATTGCCGCAAAACATCACGCTCCCGCCGTTTGCAAGTGTTTCACGGATTAAAACTCCTGCCTTTGCGACAGCCTGAGCAAGACTGTCCATTTTTGCTGCAGTTTCTCTGTGGCTGTTAAGGTTTTCAAAGAAGATTTCACTGTCTGTCATTGTTAAGCACCTCAATCAAAATATCCGCGGCTTCGTTCAAATCTTTTGCATTATATGTTCCGCGAACTCCTTTGTCATAATGCTTTCTGCCATAGCCTGTGAACACAAGTACCGATGGAACGTTTATTTTTTCGGCAAGCTCCACGTCTGCCTGTTTATCGCCTATCGTACAGAAAATGTCGCTGCGTAAAAACCCCAGCTCTTTTTCAGCCTGTTCAACAAGTCCTGTTTTAGGCTTTCTGCAGCTGCAGCCTATATCCGGCGTGTGTGTGCAGCAGAAGAACGCTTCTATTTTTACGCCTTGCTCTGCCAAAAGTGCGGCAATTTTTTCGTTGGTAGCGTTTAACTCTTGTTCTGTAAAATAACCTCTGCCAACCCCTGACTGGTTTGAAACAACAACAAAGCGAAAACCTGCATCAGAAAGTTTTTTCAATCCTTCCGCCGCGCCTTCGCAAAGCACTGCTTTTTCCAGCTCATGCAAATAACCGGTGTCAACATTTAACGTGCCGTCACGGTCAAGGATGATTACTTTTTTCATTTAATTTTTTCAATTATTCCGGTTGTCGAATATCCCTGCGTTAGAGGAATAATGACAACTTCATCCGCAAATTCGCGCCCTGCAATCTGTTCGGGCGTATAATCCCCGCCTTTGACAATTACGTTGGGACGAAGCGCTGAAAGCAGATCGCTCGGCGTGTCTTCACCGAAAACAACAACCATGTCCACAGCTTCAAGTGCCGCAAGAATTTTTGCCCTGTCTGCTTCACCATTTACAGGTCTGCTTTTCCCTTTAAGCCTTCTAACGGAATCATCTGAGTTCAGGCCAACAATCAGCCTATCGCCAAGTTCTTTCGCTTTGTTAAGGGAATCTATATGCCCGCTGTGAATGATATCAAAACAGCCGTTTGTAAATATTACTTTTCTTTCGGAAGTTTTCCATTCGGCACATATTTTCGCCGCGTTTTCTCTGTCTGTTATTTTGTCCATGTAAGATACACCGCACTGTCTAAAAAGCGTGAACATATCTTCGGCTTTAATCGGATATGTACCAACTTTGCCTACAACAAACTGCGATGCCAAATTTGCAAGCTCGCAGCACTCTGAAAGTTCAAGCCCTGCAGCCAAAAATGCAGCTATTGTTGCTATAGTCGTATCTCCTGCACCTGAAACGTCGTAAACTTCTACTGCGCTAGCCGGTATGTGTTTTACGAAATCGTCTGAAATAAGCGTTGAGCCTTTTTCCGAACGGGTGACAAGAATATTTTCTACGTCATATTTTTCAATCAGCTCACGCGCCGCACAGACAACTTCTTCATCTTCGTTTTTCACTTCGCGGCCTGCCGCTTCGCTGAGCTCCTTAACGTTAGGGGTTATGAGATACGCGCCAGAGTAGCAGTTCCAGTCTGATTTTTTTGGGTCTATTAGCAGCGGAATAAGATTTTTTTTACATAATGCTGAAAGTCTTCGGCATAATGCCTCTGAGCAATATCCCTTGCCGTAGTCTGAGATAACAACACAGTCAGGTTCATCGACAAGCAGCATCGAAGCTCTTTTCTTAGCCTCATTTTCCGTTGTTTCAACGTAATGCTCTTTATCTAGACGAAGCATCTGCTGATGTCCGCCGAGAATTCTTGTTTTGACGCTTGTAGCGCCTCTCATAATAATATTTGAAGTATCAACGTTCCGCATTGCAGGATCTCCCAAAAACCAGGCAGCGTACATATCGTTGCCCAATCTCCCCGCAGGAATAATATGAATGCCCAGCCCCACAAGGTTTGCCAATGCGTTTCCAGCGCCGCCAAGAACATGTTTTTCATCGGTCATACGAACTACTGGCACAGGAGCTTCGGGAGAAATCCGACTGACATCGCCGTTTATGTAGCAGTCAAGCATAAGGTCTCCGGCAACAGCGACACAACAATCAGAAATGTTCTCCAAAGCTGTTTTTGCTTTGTTGACAAGTTTTTGTTGAACGTCAAATATCATGCCAATCCCCCAAATACTACCGGTATTTTTAATCTCTTCTGAATAAATCTCTTGAGTAGAGCTTTTCTTTTACATCGTCAAGGCAGGCATCAGAACGGTTTGCAATGATAACATCGGCTGTTTTTTTGAATTCGTCAAGGTCGTTGACTATTTTGCTGCCAAAGAACTCGCTACCGTTTTCAAGTGTGGGTTCATAGATTATCACCTGAGCACCTTTTTGTTTGACTCTTTTCATTACTCCCTGTATGGCACTTTGACGGAAGTTGTCGGAGTTGGATTTCATTGTGAGACGGTATATACCTATTGTTGCTGTTTTTTTGTTTGTTATGTCTATGTCTATGTCTTCGTAGTAGTCTTTCCAGCCGGTTTTTTCGAGTACTCTGTCAGCTATGAATGTTTTGCGTGTCCTGTTGCTTTCTACTATTGCTCCTATCAGGTTTTGCGGTACTCCTTCGTAGTTTGCAAGGAGCTGTTTTGTGTCTTTGGGCAGGCAGTAGCCTCCGTAACCAAAGCTAGGGTTGTTGTAGTGGCTGCCTATTCTAGGGTCTAAACTTACGCCGTCTATTATCTGCTGTGTGTCAAGCCCATTGAGTTCCGCATAGGTGTCAAGTTCGTTGAAGTAGGCAACACGCAACGCAAGGTAGCAGTTGGCAAAGAGTTTTATCGCTTCTGCTTCTGTGAGGCCTACTATTCTTATATCTATGTTTTCTTTGATTGCACCTTCAACAAGTAAATTTGCAAAGATTTCTGCTTTTTCACGCATTTTTGCGTCGTCTTTCGGACAGCCTACTATTATACGGCTTGGGTAGAGGTTGTCGTACAGTGCTTTTGATTCACGAAGAAACTCCGGACTGAAAATAATTTTGTCACAATTGTATTTTTTGCGCACGCTTTCCGTGTAGCCAACTGGTATTGTTGATTTGATTATCATTGTTGCCGCCGGATTGAGTTTGATTACCTGTTCAATTACGTTTTCAACCGCCGTGGTATCAAAGTATTGTTTGTCCGGGTCGTAGTTTGTTGGGGTGGCAATGATTACGTAGTCAGCTTCGGAGTACGCTTTTGTACCGTCTAATGTTGCTGTAAGGTTAAGTTCTTTTTCTGTAAGGTATTTTTCTATGTAATCATCCTGTATGGGCGATATTTTATTGTTGATTTTTTCCACCTTTTCAGCGACTATATCTACCGCGGTTACCTTATTGTGCTGTGAAAGCAGCACTGCAAGCGAAAGTCCCACATACCCGGTTCCAGCAACTGCTATTTTCATGTTCACTTCATTCCTTTCAGTCGTTTGCTTTATAGTTCATTGCGCTAATAGCTTCTTATCATCGGTTCAAAGCGCGTGTACTCGTTGAAGAAGACAAATTCAACCATGCCTGTTGCTCCGTTTCTGTTTTTGGCAACGATGAGTTCAGCATTCTGGTCTGCGTTTTCCTGTTTGTAGTATGATTCACGGTAGATAAACATAACCATGTCTGCGTCTTGCTCTATTGCGCCGGATTCGCGAAGGTCGGACAGCATGGGGCGTTTGTCCTGACGGCTTTCAACCGCACGGGAAAGCTGTGAGAGCGCAATTACCGGAACTTTAAATTCTCTGGCGATTGCCTTGAGCGCTCGTGAAATTTCAGAAACGTCCTGCTGCCGATTGTCAGTGCGCCTTGCTGCATCCATAAGCTGCAGATAGTCAAGCACGATAAGCCCTTTGTCCGATTTCTGTTTTGCAAAGAAACGGCGGCATTTCGCGCGTAGTTCAACTGTGGAAAGCCCCGGGGTTTCGTCAATGTAAAGCGGACATTTTTCAAGTCTGCCAGCAGCTTCGGTGAGCTGCTGCCATTCCGAGGAATTGACTGATATATTGCCTTTTGCCGAATTGGTATCAAGCAGCTTGCGGAGATTGACACGCGCTTCTGCAGATATCATTCTGTTTGCAACCTGCTCAGACGACATTTCAAGGCTGAATACAAGTACAGGAATATTTTCTTCAAGTGCAACGTGTGCTGCAATGTTTAGAGCAAGAGCCGTTTTACCCATTGACGGACGCGCAGCAAGTATGTACAGTGAACTAGGCTGAAGCCCTCCGGATATTCTGTCAAAATCTTTGTAGCCAGTGCTGATTCCCGTAAATGAAGTACCGCTTGCAAGACGGCTTTCAATGTCGCGGAAAGCATCAGCTATGACATCTTTTGCTCCGCGTATTGTTGTGGTTCTGCCGGTTCTTGCAAGTTCATAAATACTCTGTTCGGCTTTTTCAAGCGCTTCGTCTGCCGCCACGTTTTCGGCATATCCAAGCTTTGTAATGTCTGTACCTACGCTGATAAGACCGCGGAGCGTTGCTTTTTCAAACACAATGTTTGCATAGTATTCTGTATTTGCAGAGGTTGACACGCTATCCATAAGAGCAACTACAAACGGTTGACCACCTATGCTCTGCTCAACACCCTTACTTTTTATCTCGTTGAGAAAAGTAACAGTATCTACCGCAGTTCCTTTTTCAAAAAGTGAAAGCAACAGCTCAAAAGCCTGTGCATGACGCGGGTCATAGAAATCTTCCGTGTGCAGTTTTTCAACTGCAAGCGCAAGCGCCTCTTTATCAATCAAACATGCGCCCAAAACAGCACGCTCTGCATCAAGATTAAAGGGAGGCTGTCTGTCTATGGCCTGTGCCACTGTTATTCACCTTCCACTCTGAGTATGAATTCTGCTTCAATACCACTATAGAGTTTTGCTTTGACACTATAATCGCCGATAATTTTGACTGTTTCGGTTTTGATGTCTTTTTTGTCAGCTTGTATGCCATACTGTGCATAGACTGCTTCTGCAATGTCACTTGTTGTAATACTGCCAAAAAGTTTGCCGCCTTCACCGGCTTTTGCTTTGAGCACGACAATTTTACCACCCAGTTTTTTCTTTGCCTCTTCGGCTGCCGTGCGTGCTCTGTTGTCTTTAACGGCGGCATTTTTGTTCTTCTCTGCAAGTTCACGCATTTTGCCTGATGTGGCTTCTTCCGCCAAGCCTCTTGCGATAAGGAAATTTCTGCCGTAACCGTCTGCCACTTCCAGCAGCTGACCTTTTTTGCCAACTTTTTTGACGTCTTCCTTAAGAATTACTTTCATTGTTTTTTCCTCCTAATTTGCGCAAATCATACCAAATATCAATAATTCCGATGAATGAATACGGGTATGTGAAGAGCGCAAGAAATATTATGCTGAATACCATAAACACCAATCTCAACGCTTTGGTAATTTTGTTTCTGCCCATTAAATACCATATTACAGACATTCCTTCAAGCGTGAAAACCGCGCGCAATACCATGTGTAGATTTTCGGAAACCATTTGAAGTGCGTAGGACGGCATAAAGGTTACTGCCACTTTAAGCAGGATTGCCGCAATAATTGCAAATGAGAGGTCTTTCGGGAAACGCCATTCACCAAAAGGTGTAAATACTGGAATTTCAATTCCTTTGCGTTTCAAAAGCCGTCCTGCCAGCTTATATGAACAAAAACTGTCTGCCGCCGCGTAAAAAATCAGAATTGACGGAAGCAACATTTTCATTGTGGTACTGAGTTCATGCACATAATTTTGAAGCGTCTGGGAACCGCCCACTCTGGCAGTCTGAGAAATTGATGATACAACCGCATTGACCAGCGCTTCGTCCATTGCAAACGGATTTATGCCAATGCTTTTGACGAGAAAAACCATAAAAGCAATCTTTGCCGCTACTGATGCCATAACTGCCCTAAGCAGCCAAACATTTGCCTGCAGCTTAAGCCGCAGAATAGTGCCAAGCAACATACCGGTAAAAACAAAAAATACCATAAACATTAGAACTGTTATGAGGTTTACGAGAGATGCGGCACCTGCCATACCATGCGTTATTACATCAGGAAGATATATGGACAGTACTGCAATAAACGCGGCATACATTGCCGAATGCGTGCTGAAACGGTACTGAAGAAGCATAAAAGGCAGCGGCGATATCAAAAACAAAACACTGAGCGCAGGTGCAAAAGAGATTTCACCAAGAAACATTACAACGCTCAGCAAAACATAGCCGAACCATTCACGATATTCTCTGTTCATCCTGACACCTGCCTTTCCGTACTTTTAAATATATCCTCTGTTATTAAGTTGCATAACAATGGCAGAGTCTTGTATGTACTCCGTTTCGCACTATGCAGTTTTACCACACAGGCTGCATCACGAATAAAAAAGAGAGAGCCTATACGGTTCTCTCTTATTATACAATGATTTCGCAAAAATTAGTCTGCTGTGTACGGGAGAAGTGCAATAATTCTTGCACGTTTTATGGCTCTCGTCAACTGACGCTGATGTTTTGCGCAGGTGCCGGTTACACGGCGCGGTACTATTTTGCCGCGTTCTGTGATATAACGTTTGAGTTTTTCGGCATCTTTGTAATCAATTGCTTCAACTTTATCTACGCAAAAATGGCAGACTTTTGGCCTGCGTTTGCGATGTTTGCGGTTGAATCCGCCTTCTTTTACCTCTTTATCCATTTGTTTCACCTCTTCCGGTTACTAGAAAGGTATATCGACGTCTCCAGAATCTTCTCCGTCTTCTTTTCTAATTTCAGAAAAGTCAAGCGGGAATTCATCGTCGAAACCAGTTTCTTCTCTCAAGCTGCCTATGTCAGAACTGCCAAAACCGTCAGACGCCGGAGCAGAATGCTGCTGTGACTGACCGTAGCCGCCTGCTGAAGCATCTGTCCTGTTGCCTGAATTCAGCAAAATGACGTTGTCCACGTTAACCTCTGTTATCCACCGATGCTGTCCTGTTTTAGGGTCGTCGTAATCACGGCTTGTGAGACGGCCTTCTACAAAAGCAGGACGACCTTTGCGGAGAAAACGTTCAATGATGTCAGCGGTATTTCCCCAAGCAACACAGTTGATAAAATCAGTATGTTCCTGAAGTTCTCCGGATGTACGGTTTTTCCACTGTCTGCCGGTTGCAATCGTAAAACGAGCAACTTTCTGTTTGTTCGGCGTGTAACGCACATCGGGATCTCTTGCGAGATTGCCCATGAGCATTATTTTGTTAAATCCGCGTGCCATAACTATTTCTCCTCCAGGTTAACAACCATGTGGCGTATAACCTGATCCTTCAGGCTAAGGAGACGTTCCATTTCCTTAATCTGAGCAGGATCCAGCTTAAACGTGTACAGGACATAGTAACCCTCGACTTCTTTTTCGATCGGGTAGGCAAATTTCTTTTTGCCCCAGGAATCTGCTTTGAGATCCTCTGCACCTAATCCGCGTACGACCTCTGCAAGGCTTTCTGTTGCTGCTGCTGTGTCTTCTACGTTAGCCTTGAGAATAACTACCATTTCATATGATCGCACGTTTTTCACCTCCTCCCTCTGGACTTTGGTTTCCCACACTGGGAAACAGGGAACTGCAATTGGGTAATATACCACGAAAAATCTGTTTTGGCAAGATTTTATCGCTTTTTTATATAAATTTACTGTCTGTCTGCCTACTAACAAACCCTTTTATTGTTTTTATCAGTATCGCAAAAACAGGGCGGCAAAACCGTGAAAAGGCCGCGGTTTTCTGATTACTGCCCGTTGGAGTGCCGTTTAAAGCTGCTTTTTATTATTCCTCACTTTTATCTTATACATTTTTTCGCCAGGTTTCAGCATGTTATATTTTTCTCTTGCCTCGCGCTCAATACCCTCGCCTGTTTTGGCTACGTCAAGCCTGCGTTTGAGCTCCTGATTTGTTCTTTCAATTTTCTCCAGTTCAGCTGTTTTCGCATCTAGTGCGTTACTGAGTGTGCGAATTTTGTCAAATTCGGAAAAAAATGTCATTACTGTTACCACGACAATAAAACTTGAAACAGCAATCAGCAGAAGATATCTGATACGCGGGGGCTGCATTTTTACATTTTCTCCGGAGCTGAAATCCCAAGAATTTCTATAACATTTTTCAGTACAATCCTTGTCGCTTCTACAAGCAAAAGTCTTGTTTTCATAATATCTTCTTCAACACCAAGAATTCTTGAACTATTGTAAAAAGCGTGAAAACACTCCGCAATTTCCGTAGCATAATAGGCTATGCGGTGCGGCGCAAGCTCAACAGCTGCCTTACTGACTTCTTCCGGAAGACGTGAGATAACTTTGGCAAGTTTCGCTTCGTTCGATGTTGAAAGTTTATCAGCATCAAATTCGGCTATGCACGGCAGTTTTACGCCGCGTTCCTCAAGCTCACGGTAAATACTGCAGATTCTGGCATGCGCATACTGGATGTAGAATACAGGGTTTTCGCTTGTTGCTTTTTTTGCGAGTTCAAGGTCAAAATCAAGTGTACTGTCACTTTTGCGCATAACAAAAAAGAACCGTGTTGCGTCGCGTCCGACTTCGTCCATGATTTCACGTAAAGTAACAATTGTGCCGGCACGTTTTGACATCTGAACAGGTTTTCCGTCTCTGAGCAGATTAACCATCTGTATGAGGAGTACTTCAAGCTGGCTGTCCTCATATCCCAGCGCTGTGTTTACAGAGCGGATGCGCGGAATATACCCATGGTGGTCAGCACCCCATACATAGATATTTTTTTCAAAGCCTCTGTCATATTTGTTTTTGAGATAGGCAATATCTGACATAAAGTAAGTCGGCACGCCGTTAGCACGGATAAGAACTCTGTCTTTATCGTCATCAAATGCCGTTGACTTAAACCATACAGCCTCATCTTGTTCATAGGCATAGCCTGCTGCTTTAAGCGAATCAAGCGCGGTAGGAACGGCATTTGATTTGTAAAGTGATTTTTCGGAAAACCATACATCAAAGTCAACTCCGAAATCAGAAAGGTCTTTACGTATTGATTCAATAACAAGTCTGCTGGTTTCAGTTTTGAAAAATTCAAGTTGTTCTTCTTCAGGTTTTGCGGCAAGAGTATCACCATATTTTTCAACGTAAACTTTAGCAATATCTTCAAGGTATTCACCCTTATAGCCGTCTTCAGGCATAGGGGCTTTCTCTGCTTTGCCAAGAGCTTCAAAATAACGGGCTCTTGCCGATTGCCCAAGCAGTTCCATCTGAAGTCCTGCGTCATTTACATAATATTCGCATGTAACGTCGTAACCGGCGGCTTTAAGCAGCCTTGCGGTTATATCACCTACAGCTGCGCCTCTTCCGTGCCCCATGTGAAGCGGGCCGGTGGGATTTGCACTGACAAATTCAAGCTGTATTTTTTTACCTTTGCCGTCATTTACCCTGCCGAATTTTTCTCCCTGCGCAATGATTGTTCCGATTGCATCTGAAATCCAGTTTGCGGAAAGCCTCAGATTAATAAACCCAGGACCTGCAACTTCGGCAGAAGATACAAGCTTGCTTTCTTCAAGCGCTGAAACAATCTGCTGCGCCAGTTCGCGCGGATTTTTGCCGAGCGGCTTTGCAAGCTGCATGGCAACATTTGTTGCCCAGTCTCCGTGTCCTTCCTGACGAGGGCGTTCAAGTTTTACCGCAAAATTTTCGGGTAACTGAGCCCCGTTTTCTTCAGCAATTTTTGCTACCGCTTTTTCAAGCAGGGATTTAAGTTCTGTTGTAGTATCCAAAATAAAAAACACTCCTGTCTACAATAAAGTATGTCTCAGTCTGCTGCTATTTTCTGTACGGAAGATTCAGGTTCGGCCAGGCGAGAAATGCGCCGATTTGACTACTGAGTACCTGCGCATCATCCATTTCCTGCTTCAGTTTTTTCAGTATCCATACACAATCAGCTTCCAGTATATTTTTCACTGGATTTGTGTGTATTTTTTCAACCAGCTGTGATGTTTTTTTAGTTCCTATAACATTATTGATGTCATTCTGGAAACACTTGTACCCCTTCGGTGTTGACATTCGAACTCTCTGCTCAATAACGAATGGGAAACGGAAAGTTACAGCTTCATTATCGTAAAGCAACTGACCGAGAATTTCAGGTATTCCGCCCGGAAGTTTCAGCAGCATGTTTTTATTTTGGACAATGCCAGGTGCACAGTGTACCTTGAAATCAAGCTTGTAGCCTGTAGAAAGCAATTTTACGTTGGTTGAAGTAAGAGTCATGCCAGGAATTGCAAGGTTTATTTTTCTGGTAATAAGTCGCGCCGCAACTTCTTTTGTCGGTATTACTCCATCAGAAAAAATACCAGCCCATGCTCCGTTTATAGTTGCTGAAAGCGTTCCGTCGGCAACTCCATTTTCATTAAGTTTGAGATTCCAAAGCAGGGATAGTTTATGATCAGCAGGACTTCCTGCCTTAACTTCTCTAGTGTCAAAACCATCTGAGGAAACTGTTTTCTTTTTCTTTGCTTTAGCAGTGTTTTCAGCCGCAGCCTGCGGCTTTTTATCAGAAAGGCGGTATATATCCGTACCAGCAAGGAATGGAGAGACATCTCCGTATTCAACACCCTGTCCCGCCTGATAGTAAAGGGCTCTCTTGCCTGATGCACTAACTATAACCGGTGAAGTCCAGAAATCATCTGCAACAGAACTGTCAACTCTGACCGGTGCAGGCGCCTGCCACCATATTTTAGTACCGCGGCCGAGTTTGTTCAGCCAACCGTTAAGCAGAAGCGTACGTTCAGCGGCTGTCCACGGTCCGTTTTTGGGAAGCATATTCAGAGGACGTATTGTATTTCTCGGAAGGAGGGTCTCGTTTCTTTCTGAAGCTTCCATCCAGTTAATGAGCTTACCACTGTCAGATGGTGCTGAAGCCGGCATTTCTACTTTGGCATAAGCATCTGCCTTGCCCTGCATTAACTGAAGCCTGGGGACAAGATTTTCACATGAGCTGAAGGAAATAAACGGACGCTGAAAGACACGTATTCCACTTCCATGCCATGCAGTCTGGTTTGTAACTGCCCAAAAATACACCTTTCCCGTTTTGCCGTTCAGCACCTGCGGCTCTTTCATTTTGCTCGCATACCAGTAGAGCGGTTTGTCTTTAGGCAGCAAAACAGCGATTTTCTGTTCCCACACTGGGAATTCATCTGCGACTGTTACAGTCATGTCAATGCCATCCTGATTTAAACGCTTTTCATTTTCTACAAGAACAAGAACTTTATTGCAGGCATCATCTGTAAGATGTACAGTATAAATTTTCATACCTCCGGCAATCGTCTGCTCTGTAACTTTCGGGATACCTTCTATCCGGCCTGTTGCAGGATTGTAGATTGCAACATGGCCAATACGCAGTTCGCCGCCGGCAGGCGCACAGATTCTATGTTCACGCCAGTTGTCAGGTATTCTTTTACCGAAAGAAATGATGGTGTAATGGAAAATATCCACTGATTTGTCATTATTGTATCTCATTTCATGGTTTTTAAGCCAAACAACCGCCTGAGGGTTGCCCAAGGTATCATAAGAAGGAACTTCTTTGTGTAAACGGAGAACTTCTTCTGACGGGTTCCATGCAAAACAGGCTACCGCAAAGACGGTAACCAGTAAAACCGCAAGTCCGAGAATTTTCAAACTCTTGCGCATTGTAATCGCCTCCTTATTTTCCGCAGCAGTTTTTATATTTTTTCCCGCTTCCGCACGGACACGGGTCATTTCTGCCTGTTTTATTTGCATTAACTATTGTTTCTGTTTTTCCGGCAGTTGCGGCAGCAGCTGGATTTTCAACTGATGAGAGTGTGTTAAAATCATCGTGGCTTTCAGTCCATTTACTGCGTCTATTTTGGTTTTCTTCGGTTGCTACAGAAACTTTGAGCGCAAATTCCGTTACGCTTTCGCGTACACGGGCAAGCATCTGCTGGAACAGATTGTAGGATTCAAACTGATATTCAAGCAATGGATCTTTCTGCCCTATTGCGCGAAGACCAATTCCTCTGCGCAGTTCATCCATGTCGAGCAGATGCTCTTTCCAGTTTGCATCAAGCGTTGTAAGAAGGATATAACGGAAAATTTCAGCTGCCTGCTCCTCGCCAAGCTCTGCTTTTTTCTTTTCAAAACTTCTGCTCACATCATCAACAATTCTCTCTGATGCCTCACGAAGTCCGTGGTAATCGCCGTCAAATTCTTCAAGTCCTCCGGCAATGCCAGGCCAGAAAAGTCTGCTGAGTTCAATAGCAACAGTTTTTGTATCCGAACGCAGGCTTTCTTCTTCCTCAAACAACTTGTCCAACACTGCCCGTGCTGTATCTTCAACAATACGCTGTACTCTTTCAGCAACATTACTGTCTTCAAGGATTTCTCTGCGTTCGTT
The DNA here is from genome assembly GCA_045642025.1 of Synergistaceae bacterium. Lineage (GTDB taxonomy): Bacteria > Synergistota > Synergistia > Synergistales > Synergistaceae > Equadaptatus. The sequence goes on along the minus strand of JAZUIB010000050.1, from coordinate 19,411 downwards.
GTAAACAGCTTCGCGCTGCTGATTCATTACATTATCGTAAACAAGTAGCTGTTTGCGTATTTCAAAATGCAGCTGCTCAACTTTTTTTTGGGCATTTTCAATTGCTTTAGAAAGAAACGGATGTTCTATTCTTTCACCCTCCTGTAGACCAAGCGTCTGCATAATGCCGTTGATTTTGTCACCGCCGAATAATCTGATGAGGTCGTCTTGCAGTGAAATATAGAAACGACTTTCACCTGGGTCACCCTGACGACCTGAACGTCCGCGCAGCTGGTTGTCGATGCGGCGGGATTCATGTCGTTCTGTGCCTATAATGCAGAGACCTCCGGCTTCAAGCACTTTTTCATGCTCGTCAGCGCATATTTTTTTAAATTCTTCGAGGATTCCGTTATATTCTGCTTCGTTTTCCGGAAGTTTGAGTTCACGTTTGGCAAATTCTTCTTTTGCAAGATATTCCGCATTTCCGCCAAGTACTATGTCAGTACCTCGACCTGCCATATTTGTTGCAACAGTAACAGAACCCAAACGCCCTGCCTGCGCAACAATAAGCGCTTCCTTGTCATGAACTTTTGCATTCAGGACATTATGCGGTATTTTTCTTGCACGGAGCAGTCTGCTGACAAGTTCAGAGTGGTCAATAGAGGTTGTACCGATAAGAACAGGCTGCCCTTTTGCGTGCGCAGCACAGGCATCATCAATAGCAGCGTTATACTTTTCAAGTTCAGTACGGTATATTGCGTCATCATTATCCTTGCGGATCATAGGTTTATGTGTGGGAATAACCGCAACGGGAAGATGATAAATTTCTTCAAATTCATCTTTTTCCGTAAGTGCGGTACCTGTCATACCGGCAAGTTTATGATACATACGGAAATAGTTCTGCAGTGTTATGGTGGCAAGCGTCTGGCTTTCACGTCCTATACGTACATGTTCCTTTGCTTCTATAGCCTGATGAAGTCCGTCCGAGTAACGGCGTCCTTCCATAAGGCGTCCGGTAAATTCGTCAACAATAATGATTTCGCCGTCTTTGACAACATAATGGATGTCGCGTTTGAAAAGATGGTGCGCTTTGAGTGCCTGGGTAATTTTGTGTGCCATTGCGGAATTGGCATAATCAGTAAAAAGCTGCGGGGCTTTAAGAATTGTTTCCGCCTTTGTAATGCCTGCTTCTGTAAGCGCCAGGTTATTTTCTTTTTCGTCAACTTCGAAATCAATATCCTTGGTCATTTTCTTTGCGACATCATCTGCCGTACGGTAAGGTGCAGTATCATCTTCCGAAGGTCCTGAAATAATAAGCGGCGTACGTGCTTCGTCTATGAGAATTGAGTCAACTTCGTCAACAATACAGAATTCATGACCGCGCTGCACCTGCTGCGCTTTCGAAACAGCCATATTGTCACGCAGGTAGTCAAAACCGAATTCGCTGTTTGTGCCGTAGGTTATGTCACAGCGGTATGCTTCATAACGTTCTTCATCGTCCATCTGCGGTTTAATAACCCCAACAGTAAGCCCCATGCCTTTATAAATAGGACCCATCCATTCTGCGTCACGTCCGGCAAGATAATCATTAACGGTAACGACATGAACACCTTTGCCGGTCATTGCATTGAGCACAACAGCAAGGGTCGCAACAAGCGTTTTGCCTTCGCCCGTCTTCATTTCGGCAATTCGTCCGTCGTTAAGAGCCATGGCTCCTATCATCTGCTCGGCAAAATGCCGGAGTCCTGTCGTTCGGACAGAAACTTCACGAACACGCGCGAAAACTTCCGGAAGAATGTCGTCAAGCGTTTCACCGTTTGCCAGTCTTTCGCGGAAAAAATTCGCCGATTGCGCAAGTTCTTCGTCAGAAAGCTGCTGAACTTCCTCCTCGTAGGAATCTATGACATTTACCAGTCCCTCATACTTTGAAATAAGAAATTCGTTGCGGCGAAACCCCATTTTCTGCATAATTGAATCAAAAAATCCCATATCTATTTCTCCTTAACATAAATTAGCAATATTGCAAAGAAACACTTGTTATACCAAACCAACCGCTGGTTATCACCACCGGTCAACATTATTATATATGTTCTCCGCGAACAGGTCAAAAAAGATTTTATAAAAATTCGTTAATCAAACGCAATGGCTGAATTACCCTAAGACCTGTCAGTTTTCCTCAATGGAAGCTGCCATCAGCAGTTTGAGTCTGTTCAACCTGTTTGTATCGCTGACACTTGTGTCAAAATCCAGCGCAAGAATGTTTGCGTTTTCGTACATACGTTTGAGTTCTTTTATAACGTCTTTGCCGGTTATATGGTCTGGCAGACAGGCAAACGGCTGTATGCAGAGTATATTGCTGATACCGTCTTCCAACATTGCAAGCATTTCCGCAGTCAACAGCCAACCTTCTCCTGCCTGATTACTGCAGGAAACTACTTTCCGCGACTTTTCGGCAAGCTCTCCGATATCGTGGATAACCCCAAAACGAGTGCTTTTGAGTGCTTTTTTAACAGGTCTGCGGAAATAATTAAGCAATTTTATGCCAAACCATCCGGCTATTGCAGGAAGCCATGCACCGCCCAGATTAAGACTTCTGTATATTGGGTCTTTGAGACAGTAGAACGCAAAGTTGATAAAGTCAGGCACAAAGGCTTCGCCGCCTTCTTTTTCAATTGTCGCAACAAGGTTATCATTTGCTCCGGCATGATATTTGACCAGTATTTCACCAACAACACCTATTCGAGGCTTTAAAATTTCCTTTACAGGCACAGCGGCAAACTGCTTCACCATTTCTTTTGCTTCCTTTTTGAACTGCCGCCAACTGCCGATAAACACATTTTTGCCGGCACGCTCCTTCCAGTATGCGTAAAGGCTGTCCGTATCGCCTTTATTGATTTCGTACGGGCGTGTCCGCAGGGAAAGCCTCATCATCAGATCTCCGTAAAGTACTGCAAGCAGCGTGCGCCAGATAACTCTGCGCGAAAGCCTGAGACGCACCGCATCACTGCTTTCTTGAGCGTTTAACGCAACCACACGCACCTGAGGAAATCCTGCCGCGTCAAGCGCATGTCTGAGTAGCTTTACATAGTTGCTCGCACGGCATATTCCACCTGTCTGCGCATAAAGGCAATCTGTTGTTTCAGGGTCATATTCGCCGCTTTGCATTGCCGTTATAAACTGTCCCACAACTATTGCAGCCGGATAACACATATCATTGTTTATATAGCGAAGACCGATTTCTGCTGCCTCTCTTCCGCCCTGCGGGAGCACTTTGAGTTTTATTCCGTCTGCAGCAAAAGCTGCTTCAAGAAACTGAAACTGATGCTCAGACATCGGAGGACAGAGCAGCGTGCGCTGTTTTTCGGAAACGACAAAAGAGGGTGTCCTTCTGCTTTCAGTCTTCCCTTCAGTACATACAGCCTTACGTCCTGTGTTTATCGCCGCAAGCAGTGACCGTACGCGTATTCTGACTGCTCCGTTATTGCTGCCCTCATCAACCTTAAGCATAGTGTAAAGCCTGCCATGTTTCTCAAGAAGTTCCTGTGTTTGACCAGAGCTTATTGCGTCAAGTCCACAGCCAAAAGAATCTATCTGTATCAGTTCAGTTTTTGCAAAACACTCGTTTTTGGCAACAGCCATGGCAGCACGGTAAAGCCGTGAATGGAATACCCATTGGTCAATTACACCTTCTTTTGCGTCTTTCAGCTCTCCCATACCGGCAATTGAATCTTCCGTAAATACAGTTACACCGTATTCGTTTATTAGACGCGGAATGCCGTGGTTAACTTCAGGGTCAAGATGATACGGATGCCCCGCAAGCACTATACCTACGTTGCCTTGCTTTACTGTATACTCTGCCGCTTCCCTTCCGAAACGCGCAATATCATCCCTAAATTTGCGTTGTGCTATCGTGGCAAAGTCTGCGGCGCGCGTGATTTCTATGCGCGTGATTGCAAAATCCTCAAGACATTCACACATTGTTTCAAGCAGCTGTTCACGATTTTCAATATTGACAGCCGGATGCATAAAAGAAACATCTTCTGCGCGCAGACCGTCTATGTTAAGATACGCAACGTCAGGATAGCCGATTATAACAGGGCAGTTGAAATTTTTATCCGCATCCTTGAACTCTTTTTTCTCCGTCATAAGAATAGGGTAAAAAATACGTTTTACGCCGCGCTCAAGCAGCTCTGAAATATGGCGGTGCACAAGCTTTGCCGGATAACATACCGTCTGCGACGGAATTGTGTCTATGCCAAGATTTTTATCAGGGTGTTCTGACGAAAGTTCAACGCGGAAACCAAGTTCAGTAAAAAATGTAAACCAAAACGGATAATCCTCGTACAGATTGAGCACACGCGGAATTCCTATTCTGCCGTGCTTTACATTTTCACCGTCAAGCGGCTTGTAGTAATCGAAAAGTCTGCGGTATTTCTGTTCATAAACATTGGGCGGCAGTTTGCGCTTTTTTGTTTCTCCAGCACCCGTTGAACAGCGATTTCCGCTTATGTAGCGCCTTCCGTCGCTGAATTCAGTGCGCGTAAGAAGACAACTATTTCCGCAGCCGTGACATCTGAACGTGTCTGCCGTTGCAGAGAAAGTTTCGACCCCCTTTTTGTCAAGCAGCGTGCTTTTTGCAGAACAGCAGCGGTCTTTTGCAAGAAGCGCGGCTCCGTAAGCACCCATAAGTTCAGGTATGTCCGGACGCACAACTTCGCGCTGTGTAAGAAACTCGAATGCGCGCAGCAAAGCATTGTTTTTAAATGTTCCTCCCTGCACCACAATTTTCCTGCCAAGTTCATCGTTGTTTCTGATTTTCAGCACCTTGTACAGCGCATTGCGGACTATCGAGTAAACAAGCCCCGCGGAAATGTCACATATCTTTGCGCCGTCTTTTTGCGCCTGACGGACACGAGAGTTCATAAAAACAGTACAGCGGGAGCCTAAATCAACCGGAGTTTTTGATTTCAGCGCCTCTTCGGCAAAATTCTCAACATTCATTTTCAGCGACTCAGCAAAACTCTGAAGGAACGAGCCGCAGCCGGAAGAACAGGCTTCATTGAGAAAAACCTTCTCTATGACACCGTCTTTGAGAGCAAGACACTTCATATCCTGACCGCCTATATCTATCAGAAACTCAACACCGGGAAGAAATTCGCATGCAGCCCGGCTGTGAGCGACCGTTTCAACTTCGCCGATATCAATGCCAAATGCCGCGCGGATAAGATTTTCGCCGTAGCCCGTTGCTGCGCTGCAGGCGATTTCTGCACCTGCGGGAAGCTCTGCGTAAAGTTCTGAAAGAATGCTGCGTACAGTAGAAACAGGTTTACCGTCACCGGACAGATAGCGAGAGAAGAGCAGTTCCCCGTTTTCTCCGGTAAGAACCGCTTTCGTAGTTGTAGAGCCTACATCTATACCAAGATAGCATTTACCGGTATATTCAGACAATGCAGCACGTTTTACACGGCCGCGCGCGTGTCTTTCTGTGAATTCGGCAAACGCGTTTTCATCTTCGAAAAGCGGCGGAAGTGCAGCTGTTTTCACGCTGCTGCGCGAAAGAAAATAACTTTCCGCGCGTTTGCATATTTCTGCGGCAGAAAGCGGCTTTTCTTTCTTTGAAATAAACGCTGCGCCGCTTGCGACAAAAAGATGCGGATTCTCGGGCAAAACACACTGTTTCTCAGAAAGTTTCAGCGTTTCGGCAAACCGTTTTCGAAGCTCCGGCAGAAAATAGAGAGGTCCGCCCAAAAACGCTACTCGCCCGCAAATCCTGCGGCCGCAGGCAAGACCGCTTATCGTCTGATTTACTATCGCTTGGAAAATCGACACCGCAATATCAGCACGCGAAGCGCCGTCATTCATAAGCGCCTGCACATCTGTTTTGGCAAACACACCGCAGCGTGAGGCTATCGGATAAATTGTTTCGCTGTCCTCGGCAAGGCTGTTCAGCTCTTCAAGCTCTACACCGAGCAAAACTGCCATTTGGTCAAGAAAAGCACCTGTGCCGCCGGCGCACGTTTCATTCATTCGCTGGTCGGTGCCAGAAGCATCAAAAAACGTCAGTTTTGCGTCTTCACCGCCGAGCTCAATGCTTGCGTCAACATTTTTAAGAAAAGCTTTTATACTGCGCGAACAGGCAATCTGCTCCTGCACAAAGGCAATATCCATGCCTTCTGTCAAATCCAAAGCTCCAGAGCCCGTTGCGCAAAGAGTAAACAAACTGTCCGGAAACTCTGCGGCAAGCTCCTTCGTAAGCTGTTTTACAGCCGTTTTAATATCAGAAAAATGCCTGGTATAACGGCTGAAAAGCAGCCTGTTATCCTCGTCAAGGACTACAGCCTTCACAGTTGTAGAACCCACATCCAAACCAGCGTGATATATGCGCATGGTTATTCCCCCTTTTCATATTATTGGCGCAAAACAAACCGCGCCGCAAAAAAGAAAAGAGCGGTATTAAAGTCTGAGGATTACACTGCGTATGAGAACTGATGATAAAGCGGATATATCTGAAGCAAACACATGACTGATGCGTTCGCGGGAAAGACAAATGCGCGGAGACAATGTCGAAAAAATATGAGTACATTTAAGCGCAGCAAGAATCTTCTGTGATACGTTTGAACGCCGCTGCACCATACCTGCATCGCCGTATGCCGTACAAACAGCGGAAAACGCGTTTTCACCGGAAGAAAGCACCCCCGGAACAGAAGCTGAACAAAACGAAGCAGCACAAAAAAGCAGCGCAAAAACAAGCGCGGTTAAAACTGCAAGTGTTTTTCTGCTGCCTGCTGTGTCTATTTTCATTCGTTTTGTTTCCTTTCTGCGTTGTATAACAGATATTACTGTAAAAATCCCCTGCTCCATACGTGTTTTTCGCTTAAAAATCCTACTCTATTATTCCGCCGCCTAAAACACGCTCGCCGTTGTAAAGAACGACTGACTGACCAGGGGCAATTCCTTTCTGCGGCGTGTCAAAAATAATTTTAAGCCGCTGCCCGCCGATTTGCTCAACAGTCACAGGCTGTTCGGGCTGGCGATAGCGTATCTTTGCCATGGCTTTAATTGGTGCAGATATTTTATCGCACACAATTAAATTGCACCAATTAGCAGTTAATTCTTTGCGTAGCAGCAGCTTTTCAGTACCAAGCAGCACAGTATTGTCATCAGCACACTTTCCGCATACATAGAGCGTTTCACCTGTAACAGTGTTTGAAATACCAAGATGCTTCCTCTGCCCTATCGTGTAATTCACTATACCTTTATGAATGCCGAGCACTTTTCCCGATGCACTAACAAAATTCCCCGGCAGGGAGGCTTCGCCTGTTTCTCGCTCAATAAACCGTGAATACTTGCCGTCAGGAACAAAACAGATATCCTGACTCTCGCTTTTGCGGGCATTAAGCAGACCGTTTGCTTCAGCAGCGGCGCGAACTTCAGCCTTTGTCATACCACCAAGCGGGAAAAGTGTGTGCTTAAGCTGCAGCTGTGTCATTCCGTAAAGCACATAGCTCTGATCTTTATTCCTATCGGCACCCTTTGAAAGTAAATATCTGCCGTTTACACAATCGATTACCGCATAGTGCCCTGTTGCAATATAATCGAAACCCAGCTCAAGCGCACGTTCGATAAACAGGCCGAATTTTAACTTTCGATTGCACACAATACAAGGGTTAGGCGTAGCGCCGCTTTTGTAAACGGAAATAAAATCATCTACAACCTCACGGCGAAATTCTCTGCGGAAATCAAAAACATGAAAAGGTATGCCGAGTTTTTCAGCCACAGCCTGTGCGTCTGTTAGGTCTGCGCTGTTGCCATCAGCAAGGTCAGCGTCAAACAGGCGCATTGTCGCGCCTTCCACTTCATACCCCTGCTGTTTGAGAAACAATGCCGCAACGGAGCTGTCCACTCCGCCCGACATTGCTGTCAGTACCTTTGCCACTTCAGCACACTTCTGTTTCTGCAAGATAATGGAGCATAGATTATAAAATGCGCTAAAGCGCTGCTATTTCCTCATTCAGCTCCGCTTCACAATCTCTCATTGCGTCAAGTGTCTTTGAAAGCAGTTCGTCAAGCTCCCAACCAAGCATTTCAGCGCCCTGCCGTATAACGTCGCGTGAGCAGCCGGCTGCAAACGACTTATCCTTAAATTTCTTTTTGAGGCTTTTCAATTCCATATCCTGCACAGATTTTGACGGGCGCATCAACGCCGCCGCGCCTATAAGCCCGGTAAGTTCGTCTGTTGCAAAAAGAATTTTTTCCATAATATGCTCAGGCTTTATGTCACTGCACTGTCCGTAACCATGGCTGCATACCGAATGGATTACATCATCTGAAGTGCCTGCTTCGCGAAGCATTTCCGGTGCCTTTTGACAATGCTGTTCAGGGTAAAGTTCAAAGTCAACATCGTGAAGCATGCCGACGATTTCCCAGTATTCCGCATCTTCTCCCTGCTGTCCGGCAAACCATTTCATAACAGCCGCAACCGTAAGCGCATGCTGCAGATGAAATTTGTCCTTATTGTATTTCTTCACCGTTTCCCACGCTTTTTCCTTAGTAATTGACCCAGCCATTTAAGCAGCCTCCTGATATTCTGAATTTGATTACATCATAATTATAACTGTTTTTGCCCTAAAGCGGTTATTTGTTATATAATTAACCAACCGGGATGTGATAGCCATGGATAAAAAACAGATTGCAAATCTTGAGCTTCTGAAACTTACAACAGACAAAGGCGAGCCGAGCTACGGCGCAGACCAAAAATGGTTTTTCGGACCCTTAAAACAACACGCAGGCTGCGGTCCTGCAACAGCCGCAAATATTTTTTACTACATAGACCGCAAAAAAGAGCCGGAAAAACCGCCCATGGCTTTCCGTTTCTTCAGACTTTTTTTGGAAAGACTCTGGGGTATTATCACACCTACGCGCTACGGCATACCTGAGGCCAGAATGCTTGCTGACCGTATTAAAAACTACGCAAACATCAAGCACTACCACGTTGACATCAAATCAATGGAAATCCCCGGACAGCCGGCTGACAGACCCCATATCACGGAAGCTTTCAGAATGATATTCGAAGCTATGGACAACGATGTTCCGGCAGCCTTTCTTAACCTTGAAAACAACGCATGCCCTGACCTTAACACATGGCACTGGGTGACAATCATCGGAATAGACTGCGACAACACAGGCTTTGCGCGCATAACATATCTTGACAACGGAGACGTTAAAGACTTCGACTTCGGTCACTGGTGGACAAAAGGCATAGGCGCAGGAGGCATAGTTACAGTAATTCCCAAAAACGACAGACATTTTTGGTAAACCTCAACAAAACAAATCAGCCCGCAAGGGCTGATTTTTAATATTGCACTTTATTTTCGCGCTGTCTATAACTCAAATATTGCTTTGTCAAGCAACTCTTCTCTTTTTGACCAGTCTATGTCCATTCCCTCAATTGTGTAAGGTATCACCTTATTTATGCCGAACATTCCGCACAACGCGCGTGTATATTCAACTCCGTGGTGAAAACTGCCGGTAAAACCGCCGCAAGTTGAAAAATAGCGCACACATTCTGCCTTGCAGCAACCCACACTGCGCGTACCCTCATAAACAAAGGTAATGCCACACACAGATACCTTCTCAAAATACACTTTCAGCAGCGACGGGAAAGACAGATCCCAATAAGGCGCGGCAATTATAATTTCGTCTGCTTCACGAAACCGGCGTGCAAAAGCAAACATCTCATCATCCGTTCTTCCCGCGGCAAGCAGCGCGTCACGCTTTTCAATGTCGGACGCAAGATAAGGTCTTAATTCAAGTTCAGAAAGACGCAGAATTTCCGGCTTCACGTTATTTTTTCTCATCCATGCCTCAGCATATCGCCTTGTGGCTGATTTTTCACCGCGCACACAGCAGTCTATAAAAAGTTTTGTCATTCTGATTTACCCTCCGTATTTTCGTAAATTTTTCTTGCAAGATATAAAAACGGCGTGTCCGCAAGGCTTGTCACACAGAAAAACGCAAACGAAGAAACAATAATCTGTACAAGCGTTGCACCGTCATAAACACCGTAAAACGCACCGAGCGTAAACAAAACAGAATTAAGCAGTTGTGATAAAATCGTCGCAAAATTATTCCGCAGCCACAGAAACCGCCTTTTATCACCGCACAGCCTTGTCGTAATCTCCCACCATGCATGATAGCACCACACATCAAAATACTGCACAAACACATAAACAGACAAACTTGCCGCAAGCACGCGCGGAGTGCGCGAAAACACCGCGCGGAACTCCTGCGCATTACAGCCCGGAAGCACATTATACAGACTCCACGACTGCGAAATCAGAAAAAACAGCACCGTCGCGGCTGCTCCGAACAAAACAGCCTCCCTTGCGCTCTGCTTGCCATACAGCTCGCTCAAAATATCCGTTACAAGAAAGGTTGACGCAAAAAGCACGTTGCCAAGCGTCATTTCAATTCCAAACGCGCGCACAAGCAAAAGCACCTCAATATTCGCAAGAACAGTCGCAACCGTTATCCAAAGATACAGCCCATGCTTGCGAAAAAACCTAAAACAGAGCAGCACCAGCGAAAAAGAAATAAATATAGAAAGCAACAGTAAAAGTTCATTCGTCATTGTCAGAACGTCAGCCTCATCTTGTACCACACCGCGCCGCCGTGCACAGATTCCGAAATACCCTCGTTCACAAAACCGAATTTCGCGTAATAATGCACAAGACTGTCCTTGCACGTCAGCACAACCCCGCGCCTTCCCTGCTTCTCCGCATCCTTAATCACACACTGCAAAAGCGTGCCTGCGCAGCCCTGCCTGCGGTAAGCCGGAATGGTATTAACGCCAAAAACCATCTGCCATGCACCCTTTTCATTATGAAGCGACGCATTTTCATACATATCGTCGGTCAAATCATCTTTGTCAGACACCATACCATCAACAAAAGCGACAAGCTTTTCGCCGTCAAACATCAGCCAAAAATGCCTCGGATAATGCCTCAGCCTGTCCGCAAAACTCTCCCTTGCAGCAGCCTCCGCAGGCGGAAAACACTCCGCTTCAACAGATGCAACAGCATCTAAATCATCTATTGTCGCATACCTTATTTCCATAGTTGCACCTCGTTTATTATTTCGTACTTTTGTTCTCCGGCTCTCTAGAAACTCTTTGCCTAAACTGCTATTTTTCCTAAAAAAATTCGGCCGCAACGCGACCGTAAACGACAAAAGCCAAAAATCCCTTAGTTTTGTTTAAAGACAGGAGGGTCGCGAACTGTCTGATATGTTTTGCAACTGTCCTAAATGTAACGATTTCATCGGATATTGTCAAGAAACCTTAAATTTTCCTCATTTCAGGATTGCATATTTACAAAATACACACTTAAAATTCTCTAAAGTCCCCGCCGGAAGAATTTTTGCGAAACTTTTGTTTATTTTTTTATGATATTCTGAACCGCGAAAATTAACATGGGCGGAAATATGCAGTAACAGCAACAGTTTACAAACAGGCTAAGTTTATTTTTCGCTGAAAAATATTTTTGCAATTTTTTGCCCCATTTTTGCATATATACCGCTTTTTGCACTCCGTATTTGCAAACACCCCCCGATTTTCGCATTTGTTTTTCATTTATTTTTCATTTCATTTGCAATTTTTGACTTTGTGAATTTTTCACAATGCGGCATAAAGTCAGTATGCAGCTGACTTTATCCGCTGTTGTCTTTTTTTCGTCTTACCCGCTCTAATTTGGGGTGTTCCATTTACCGTATCGTCTGAACATTATATATGGAGGGGTGAGAAACCGCACAGCGTTTTTTCTCTTTTCCAAGATTTAGATCTGTCCCGTCGGGTTAGCTTACGGAAGGCTTTTTCCACCGGTCGGACATCCGTGTGTTAAATCTTTTTATTTAAATCGCATCGACGTCATGCGTTCATGATGCTGACAAGCCCGCTGCCAATGCGCTATGGGAATGAATACTTCGGTAACTGCTGTCGTGGACAGCGGGATTCATTACTAAACACGCGGTCCTCTATCAGATAACATCATGAGCAACAAACGCCTGCGCAGGCTTTTCAGCTATTAGCGGTAAGCAGTTAGCTGTTGGTTATTAGTTAAAAGAATAAAAAATCCTTTTGGCTGATAGCTGATAGCTAACGGCTAATATCAGCTGACAGCTACATTTGGCATATAAATTTATAAAAACAGAGTTCAGGTTTTAGCTGACGTCTGACAGCTTGAACCTCCAAAGGAGATGAAAATATGTTCAGAAAGACGGACAAAATTAAACACCGAAATCCAAAATTTGAAGTGAAAATGAGAGGCGGAGTTGTGCCTGTAAAAAAGAATATCAGACACAAGAAACTGATTGACTATCAAGTGAAAGGCACAGAGCCTATGCAGTTTTGCAGACACATCAAACTGACGGAATATCTGAAACGGCAGTTCGGAAAGTCGCTTAACTGCATACTTCCGACGGAAGCGCGCAAACAGGGCGTTGTGCCTTGGCTTTCGGTCTTTCGCCACACAAAGGGCGGTTTTCTTGTCATACGCTGTACGCTCATTGAGCGGCAGGAAAATTTAAAATATGACGAGAACGGCAAACCGTACTTAGAGCCGCGAACAGACTTCAAAATGTAAAACAAGGGCAGGGATTAAATTCTCGCCCTGTTTTTTTATGCTTTTTGAATTTCTGCCTACAGTATAACCAAGGGAGAAAAAATAATTACCAATTACCAAGTACCAATGACCAATTAAGGATGCCTTGCTTTGCAAGCCTTCAATCTGAAAAAACAGATTTTTTTTACGCTTCTGACTTGCAACGTTGCAGCTTGCTGCAACACCGCAATTCGTAATTCGTCATTTGTAATTCGTAATTATCTTTTAATCCGCCGTCTTTTGAACAAACCGGCAACAAAAATATTATATCATTGGCAATTAAAAACGGCTTGGGATTTTTCCCCAAGCCGTTTGTTGTATTTACAGTTTACTTTTTCTTTCTGTAAAACAGTCCTGCAAGCGTAAGCAATGCCAGCGCGCCGAAGCCTGCGTTGCAGCCGCCCGACGAGCCGGAGGCTTTCGATTCCATTACTTTTACAATTCTCTCGGACGCCGTTTCGGGGTCTCTTGCAAACGGTGACCATGCGCACAGCACTACACCGCTGTTTCTGCCTTTGAGAGCTTCGCCGCCGTAGTCCAGACGGATTTCGCGCGTCTGTCCGTTGCGTATGCACAGAACCTTGCCGCTTGCAAGCAGCGCACCGCTTGAACGCACAAGTTTGCCGTCCGCACCGACTTCGGGAAGCGCGATAATAGCAGCCTTCACAAGCGGCGTATAGCCCGCTTCGTTCTGCGCCGTTACTTTAACAACAGCCCTGAACGGTTTTTCGCGGTATTTCTTCACGTCAGCCGCGGATATTTCTTTTCCGTCCGAAAGGTCTTCGTTGATTTCACAGTAGCGGACATCGAGGATTTTCACGCTGTTCTTTTCTTCCGTTTCAGCCGTTTCTTCGTTCCCTGTTTCCTCTTCGCTGCCGAACAGCATATTTTTCAGACCGCTGAAAAGCTTCATTCCGCCGTTTGAGGGCGCTGCCGCTTTCAGAAGGTCGTTTGCCGGCGGAGTCGGCTGTTCTTCTTCCGGAGAGAATTTTGAGGGGTCGTACACGCCGAAAGCCGTGTAGGCGTGGTTGTTGTCCTTACTCAGTTCATTGCCATCGTATTCGATTATGCAGTGCAGATAGCCCTCAACGCCCGCCTTTGAGGTGTCAACAAGCTGTCCGCTGCCGATACCTGTGTCCGTGAACGTGCAGTCTATCCAGTTCTGATACGATTTGCTTCCGTCCGGCAGATATTTTCCTCTGCCGTTGATACCGGCTATATTCACGTCTTTTACAAGCGTACAGTTCTTCTCAACGTCATCAGCCGACTGATACGGTCTGACGTTGTCAGAGTCCATAGGCTGCCAGTAGAATTTGATTTTGAACCTGTCTGATTTCACGAAGCTGTAGTTGATTATACGCAGTTTGTAGGTGTAATCGCAGCCTTTTTTCAGCAGGCGCAGCGGGCAGCTGAAATTGTCACATTCGGCAAGCTTCGCCATGTAGTAGTCTTCATTGTCGTACACGCTGAAGCCGCGCATTACGAATTTCCTGTCATAGTCGTTCCCGTTGACCTCCACCATTTTCGAGCCGCTGTGCGCCCAGCGGTGAGGCAGTATGAAGCCCGGGTCGGGACGTTTGCTGTACGGGCTGTTCGGTCCCCAAAGCTTGCCTCCCGTGCCTCCTTTCAGGTCAGGAATCGTGAAATCAAGCTCTATGCCTCCGTCAGCACGGGAGAACAGAGTTGTGTCCGCGCGGAACATCATGTCGCCCGAGTAGTATTCGTTCGTGTAGTTTTTCGGATAGCTTGTGCCCATGCCCACGGTGAACTGCGCGGTAAGTCCCTTTGAAATGTCCGTCTGAGCCGCACTCGTGGTTGAAGTGGTGAAGCCTCCGGACAGGTCAATACCAACGTTCTTTTCTCTTTTTGCGAACGGATTTTCCAAACCCAGCAGGTTTGCAACGCCATTTGACGCAGACAGCGGTTTTGCGCCGGACAAAAGCACCGGCAGGGAGTTACTTTGAAAGAGAGCACTGTTATCAATATTACTATTATTAATATTAGGCACGTCTTCAGATTTCTCACTCAGATTTACATCCTCTGAGGACCCCATAATATTCTCCTGACCTGAATTTTTCAAGATATCTTTTTTTTCTGCATTGCTAAGCGAGTCAGAGCTTTTACCGGATTCTTTTTGGATAACTTCATTCTGTTTTGCAATCTCATTATTTTTTATCTCTTTTGCTTCTGCGGGATCGCCCATCTCTCCCCAAGAATAATTAAAACTCATTCGGGCGTCTAAGGTGTGCGAGATCGTATCTGTCTCTTTGTCTGTGGCTTTGGACGTGTAGGCAACCGTTACCGTGGAATAATTTTCGTTTGCCATAGGGCTGTTCTTTGCTTCCTGAAGCACCTTGCCTTTCAGCTGCGCCCACGGGTCGCTCTCGGCGCTGCCAACGACAGGGTAGTTGCCCTCCGTCCCCGGGTAGCCCGGTATCTCATAGAAGTTAAACGGATAGGTGAACAGGTTATTGCCGTCGTGCAGCGGCTCGTAGAAATCTATGTTTCTTCCCTGTTCAGGCACAAGCGTGTTGGCAACCTGCGTCGGCACTACGTACTGCACGTAGCTTTGTTCCTTTGCCGCCTTTGCCGGATCTGTCGTTATATTGCCGTCCTTGTCCAGATAATTTCCGTTTTCGTCGGTGGCAAGCACGAACGACTTTTCAACGGGGAATATGACAGGATAGCGGCACAGATTGTAGTCGTTCTTTACGTAAAAGACCGCGTCGTCATACTGCGCGTTCGCGTTCTGCGACATTGTCAGTGTCGCGCTTCTGCTGTGGAAGCTTTCGTCAACCTTCTTGCCCGAATAGTTGAGTCCGGCTGAAAATGCGGGCTTATTGGCTACAGCCGGAGTGAGAAACTTCCTTTTTTTGTACTGTTCATAACTCAAGCCGGCGCCCCATCTGCCTTCGGTTACAGACGTTTTCGTTTTTGTTTCCTGATGACTGCTTTCTATGTTCAGCGTCGTTTTGTAACGGTCGGCAGCCGACGAGCTGAGCGCGTCAACGTAAGCCCAGTTCACGCCGTCTTTTTCAGGAACAAGACTGTCGCCTGCCTCGACGTTAATTCTGTCAAAATGCCGCGGCGGAGCCTGCAGCACGCAGCGCATTTCAACGTTGTCCGTCATGGAAATTACCGACGGTTCGCCGAGTATAAGGCTTTCCTCCGCCGTGTCGGCGGCAAGGGCAAGGACTGTGGGAAGGTTTGAGCTTATGTTATGACCGGTAAGCTCCTGACGCTGTATTTCCTTTATGCCTTTTTGGTGGTCGCTCACATTGCTTCTGTCCCAGGAATATATTGCCGTCTGCACGGTGTTGCTGTCCTTTGTGCAGACTATTCCTATCTGCATGCGCGGCGAAACCGACTTGTCGTCGGGATAATCAAAATAGCCGAGGCACATTGAAAGACGCCTGTTGCCGTCAGTTCTGAGACCGTTGTAACCGTCCGTTTTTCCCAAATCCCAGTAATCCGCGTATTTGCCCGTGGTAAGAACTCCGTTTTCGTTGACAAGGTCATAGTGCACGTAAATCAGCGGACATTTACCGCCGTCTTCACCGCCGCCGCTGTCGTATGCAGCGCTGTAGATGATTTCCTTCTTTCCGTCTCCGTCAAGGTCTCCGATACCAACGTTAAGGGGCGGCATGACACGGTTATGACTGCTGGTCCACGTCCAACAGTGGCCTCCGTAGTTTTCTTTTGCGTGGATTTTCAGTGTTTCGCCGTCCCATTTCATAATTCTCAGACGTAATTTGCTGTCCCCGTGATCTCCCCTGCCATAGACGATAACGACCTCGTCTTTGCCGTCGTTGTCAAGGTCTCCGCCTGCCACGCCGACGGCGTCGGAGGTGTAGTAATGTTCTCCCGTGTCGTCATCGCCGCCGGGACCGTCAACACTTTTGTGGTTCTCCCATAATTTTTTTCCTTCAACGGTGTATTTCCCGTTCTTGTTGATTTTGTACACCTGAAGAATGTCCGGACGCCAGCCTTCTACGTTATCAACGCTGACTGTTTCCGTGTAGTAGAAAACAACCTCAGGTATTCCGTCGCCGTCAACGTCAGCAAGAGCCATACGCGCAGACATCGGAACGTCAGCGCTGGTTTTGCCTCCGGCTATGTTGCCGTCCGTGTCAAAGCAGGCATCTTTTTCTCCGTTGACGCGCAGCATTGTGCATTTTGCCCCGTCGCCCGCGTAAAGCGACCTTCCGTCAATGAAGAGCAGTCTGAAATAGTAGTGGTTGTCATCGTTTTCCAGATAGTTGACAATGTAGTCCGTGCAACCGTCCTCGTTCCAGTCGTACGCGACTGCCTCGTGGTTGACAGCATGACCGAGGCTTCTCCACGTACGGTCTTTGTCCAGCTTCGGCGTATATTTGTGTCTGACCTTAATCGCGCTGCCGTTTTCATCGTGCGCCTCAACGTTCGCGCGGCATTTCCATTCGTATTTTTCACCGTTTTTCTGATATTCGTTTTCATAAAGGCTGAGCAAAAGCTTGGAATAGTCGCTGTCGCTTTTGTCAGTCACGGTGCGGCTTACGAAAATCACGCTCTTCGGAAGCGTGTACTCCGTATTGCCATAGACCGGCACAGGCAGCTCTCTCAGCTTCGGGACAAAGCCTTCTGCCATTGCGATCGCGTAGCAGTCGCCGTCTGTGCTCTGCTCATCGATTTTCTCGCAAAGCTTATCAGATGACGCCTTGCCCGACATAACGTGATAGTCCATGGTCAGAGCGTCGTTCAGATACGACGCGGCGACAAGCCTCTGTTTCGCCTGCATTCTTCCCTGCCACGCGCCGTTCATCGGGTCAACCTGCAGCGCGGGGCTCACATCAGTGAGATTGTTGTCCCCGCCTTCCGCAAAGAGCTTCGGAAGCGAACCTGTGAGATAGAACGCCGCGCCGACGAGGAAAATAAACGCCAACGCACCGATAAATCTCCTTGCCGTTTCGTTCTTCAAAACTTCCCGCAGTTTCTTCATTGCTGACACCACTCCTTTTGTAAAAATAGAAACGTGATTACGAATGATTTATGCCGTTGCTGTCTGCAAAACCGTTAAATCTCAGCCCCACGCCCCGAAGGGTGCAGGGCAAGCCGCTTATTTCTGAATATTGTTCCGCCTGCAAAATTCATCTATTCTTTTTGCGGCGTTCACGCCTATATTTTTGTAGAACAAATCACCGTCAAAATACGCATGGAGGCTTTTATCTCCGAAAACCTTAAAATATCCTATGGCGTATTCGGAATCAACTGTGTATTCTTCCGACACGACAAGGCTGTGCCGCGCGGTGTTTATTTGCGCGTCGCATACTCCTTCAACAACAGAATAGACTCCGGGGTTTGTTTTTTTCGCGACCATTCCGCCAAGGTTCAGAGACGCTTCCGCGTAGGTATCGTCTGTTTTCCAGTTCAGCGGATTTATTACGTAACTGTCAGCTTCAAGCATTACGTTCTTTTCGGCGCCGGGGCCTTCCGTGTTCCACGAAATAATCGCTCCCGTATCGGTTTCGCCTTCCGCAAAGTGTATGCCTGCCGACGTCAGGTGCGGATTTGCTTCAAACCATTCGGGGGTAAAAGAAAAACCGAGCGCGTATGCCGCAACGACACGGCTCAAATACTCGGGGTGTTTTTTCATATAGTCTTCAAATATCAGTTTTATCAGCCCTGCGCCCTGTGAATGTCCGGCAAATATTACCGGTCTTCCTGAATTGCAGTTTTTAAAATAATAGTCCAGAGCAGCCTGTATGTCTTTCCAGCCCGGTGTCGTTCTGTAATATTTCAAAAGTCCCTCTATGCCCCCGACTTCGCCGTTAAACTGACTCTCAAAGGTTGCCTGTCTGTAATACGGCGCGTAGACGTTGGCACAGTCAAAGAACTGCGCTCCGTGTCTTGCAAAAATTTTCTGCGCGGCATCTCTGTGCGCAGTATCTTCTACCGGCGCATATTCGCCTTTAACGGTGACTGTCGGATAAATGTAGAACATATCCGCTTTATAAGCCGTTTCATCCTGTTTGTACATCCAGTTTGAAGCTTTTGAATAATCTGTCGCAGAACTATCAGAGGACGAGGAACCGTCGCAGCCTCCGGCAAATATCACTGCCGAAAACAGCGCAATAACCGCGAAGAACGCCAAGAATTTTGATTTTGCTGCCGATTTCATATTACTTCCTCCTTTGGTTTGTGTTCCGCTGCTGATTTACGGCAATAAAATATCCGCCGTGGGTTGACGCGCCGTTAAACTTGCAAAATTATACCCGCAGAACCGTCTGCGTTTGTTTCGGTAAAATAAAGTTTTGGATAAGTTTGGAGTTTAAGGAGAGGAGAATAGAAACAGGAAGCTCCTTTAGAGGGAGACCCTTTCCTCCCTTGCTTGCTTGCTTGCTTGCTTGCTTGCTTGCTTGCTTGCATTGGCGCTGACGCGCCGCTGTCGGCTGTTGGCTGGCAGCTGTCGGCAAACGCATTAGAAACAAATATTTCGTTCATTTTCTCACTCTCCTTTCTCCTTTGATTTTTCTGTCGTTGCTCTGCTGTGATATTTCACAGCGCAAGTTTGACGGAATACGTTCCGCCGTTTCGCATATTATACAGCATAACCGGCGTTGTCAAACATTTTTGCGAGTTTTTTGCGAAAATTACAGGATTTCTTCTGCATGCTATAATATTTTCAGTTGCCGGTTTGTTCAAAAGACGGCGGATTAAAAGATAATTACGAATTACAAATGACGAATTACGAATTGCGGTGTTGCAGCAAGCTGCAACGTTGCAAGTCAGAAGCGTAA
>JAZUIB010000049.1:0-4716 GCA_045642025.1 Synergistaceae bacterium | reverse complement strand
ACAGGGACGAGCTTGAAGCAGAGAGTGGAAAACAAAAAACAAGATATCGACGCCTTAAATTTTGAAAAATGCCGGCGGGGTGTTCCCCAACCGGCTATTTTTGCGTGCTTTTGTTTTGTTTTTTGTGACTGAAAGGTTTTTAGAGGCAAATATGAAATTATCATTCTTTGTTGTTTTTTAAGACACTCTGAGTCCTTTTAGATTACCTTGAAGTCAAATTCCGCAACAGTGCCTTCTTGGCCTGAGTTGAGGGTAAAACTGCCTCCAAGTTTGTCTTTAACAAGAGCTTTTACTATGTTCAGCCCAAGGTTTATTTTGTTTTTGTCTTTTGTGTCAAAGCCGCAGCCATTGTCTGTTACGCGGATTGTCGAGTACAGTTCGCCCTTTGTCGTGATTATACGTACAGTTCCGCTTTCTCTTTCATTGAATCCGTGTTCGAGGGAATTTTGCAGCAGTTCGTTGACTACAAGGGCAATTGAGGTCGCTGTGTTTGCGTCAACCTTGAAGTCATCGCCTTCAAGTGTGACGTCTATTTTTGCGTTGTTGCCGCTGTCGGCAAAGTATCTCATTGTGTTGTTCCGTATGTTGGTAATGACTTCTCCCAGGTTAACGCTATCCACACCCACTTGTGAAAGTATTTCGTGCGTTACAGCGATTGTCAGTATTCTGTTCATGCTTTCCTGCAGAACTTTGCGGGTTTCTGCGTCAGATGCACGTCTTATCTGCAGTCTGAGCAGGCTTGCAACTGTCTGTAGGTTGTTTTTAACCCTGTGATGCATTTCCTGTATGGCAACAGATTTGAGTATAATTTCTTTTTCTCTTTCTTTCTGTTCCGTGATATCACGGATTACAAGCGCAAAGCTGTTGTCTTTTCCAGGGTTCAGCGCTATGCAGCGCACAGCAAGGTACTGTGACGCAACGCTGACTTGTGTCTCTGTCATACCTGCGTCATCAAGGTCTTCCGGCGGTTCTGCTGAAACAAGCGATATGTTTTTGTATTTCTGACCAAGTATGTCTTTGATGTAGCCAAGTTTTTTGTATAGTTTTTCAGCCAGTGAGTTCCTGTAGGATATTATTCCGTCTTTGTCAACCAGTACAAGTGCTTCGTCAATGCATTCGGTAAGCCAGATGTTGTCTTCGGTCATGTGTGTTATTGCACGCGCTATTTTTCTGTAGCTTTTTTTCGAGAAGTGAAGTGTTTCACTGTCCTGTGTTCTTTCTTCATCAACACGCTGTTCGCAAATAAGAACGCCTATTATGCGCCCTTTATTGCTGATCGGCTCAACTGTTTGTATAACGTGCGTGTTTTCTTGTGTCAGCGCTTTCATTTGCTTTGTTGCTACACCAAGGCGCAGTGTACGGGCGACAGCAGGCTCGTTCTGTGGTTTTGCAAGAAGCCCTACAACAGATTTTCTGTATGATGACGGCACGTAGTCAGGTTTTGCTTCCGCAACGACTATTGCATCTCCGTCTCTTGTGGGACAGTCTATAAAAACGTCCGCGTCTTGAAGGTTTGCAAGTGTCTTCAAAACAACGGACATTCCTTCAAGGTAGAGTACGTCATCTCTTTTTAGTTCTGTGTAGTAATGGCAGAGTGCCGCAATTGTTTTCCCTGATTCCATCAGCTGCCTATTTTTTTGCTTTTGAGTATGATGTCTGCGATGTCACGCATTGAAAGCCCTTTTTTAAGGCTCATTTCACGAATGTAGGTGTATGCCTGGTTTTCAGACATATTCTGTTCTTCCATTATGCGGCCTTTGGCACGTTCTATTATGCTTCTGTTGTTGAGGCGGTTTGAGGTTCGTTGTATTTCTCGGCGCAGTTTCTTGAATTCTTTTCCGCGTTCAACCATTACTTCAATGCTGGGGATGAGCGATTTTTCGTCTATAGGTTTTACAAGGTATCCGCTGATACCGTTTGATTTGGCATCGTTGATGAATTCTACATCGCGGTATGCTGTGAGGATTACTATCGCATCAACGAGGTCCTCTTCGGATATCATTTTTGCTGCTGAGAGCCCGTCAAGCAGTGGCATTCTGATATCAAGAAGCACAAGGTTGGGATGGAATTTTCTGCATGCTTCAAGCGCATCAAACCCGTCGCCTGCCTCTGCCACTATTTGGTAACCTGCAGCAGTTAGCAGTTCGCGAAGGTCCATTCTTGTGATGGGCTCATCGTCTGCTATTACTATGCTTATTGATTTTTGGGCATTCTGTGCCATTTTATTCCAATTCTTCCATCAGTTTCTGGTGTTCTGCTTCACGCATCATTCTGATATCGTCTTCTGAGATTTCAATTTCTTTAAGGAGCACATCAAAGCCTTCTCCTGTAACTGAACTGATAACGTATACCTTTTCAACCGGGACTCCTGCTTCGTAAAGCGCCACTTTAGCAGCTTCTATCTGCTCTGGCGATGCTATGTCGCATTTTGTGACAAGACCTATAATCGGCTTTGGAAAAAGCGCGCTGTACATAGGCGGGAAATAGGTGGTATCTTTGTCTGTTGCAGACTGCATAAATACCATGAGATCCGCTTCCGCTGCTGCAACAAAAAGCGCACCTCTGTAGAATTTTTTTTCAAGGTATTCGCCAGGTGTATCGTAAATGAATTTTCCCACAAGGTCTAATGCCTGTGTTTTGTGATATTTTATATCTTCATTCATTATGCGTTGTGTAAGCGTTGTTTTGCCACACTGGGTTTTACCAACAAGGATTAGCTTTTTCATTAGGTTTTTGTGATTACCGTTGGGGTAAAGCCCATAAGCTCCGGCAGTACTCTGTTAATGTCCTGTGCAGAAGCATATACGTCTGCGACTGTTCCGGTAATAATCAGGGCTCCGTTGAAACGGTCTACAAAGCAGATTTTGACGTTACCAGCTTTTGTTGCAATATCTGCAGCTATAATCGCAGCTTCTCCTGGCGTGATGGTAAAGATACCAAGCGCGCCTTTTTTATCGATAAGTCCGAGTTTTTGATACAGGTGTGTGTCAGGACTTGCGATGATATGAGCCATGGTTATCTGTTTGCCCGGGACAAATTCTTCTATGACACGTTGCTTGCCTTCGTCATTCGGCCGTGCCACTCCTGGACGCTGCTCGTTTTGTATTTTGTTTTTGAATTCTTCTTCCTTCTCAGGTGGAATGTAAACCATTTGTTCTGCTCCTTTGGTGGAATACTAATAAACACCGTTGTATGCAGCCCTAAAAAGCCCCTTGAGGTCTTCTCTTGTAGGTTTTACAGGCGTTGTTTCCATTGTTGCGTCAGCAAGTGCCGTGTCTATTATTGAGTCAAGTTTTTCGGTAAATTCTCTGCGGTCTATGCCTGTATCTTTGATTGACGCCGGAATTCCAACGCGCTGCATAAGTCCGCGTATGGCGCGTATTAAACTCAAGGCGCCATTTCTTGAGCTTGAACTGTCAAGGTTAAGTACCGCAGCAAGTTCTGCATAGCGTTCGGCAGTACCGGTAAGGTTCGCATTACAACCTGCCGCGTAGGTCATGACATACGGCATAAGCATTCCACATGCACGTCCGTGCGATATGTGGAATTTCGCGCCGAGCGCATGCGCGCACGCATGGTTCATACCTAGCCCCGCGTTGTTGAATGCAATACCCGCAAGGCACGAGGCAACGTGCATAGCGTTTCTGGCATCAAGATTTGCAGGATGTATATAAGCTTCGTGTAGATTTCTGCAGATGAGTTTTACAGCTTTTTCGGCCATAGCATCCGAACAGTGCGCATGTTCTGTGGAAACGAAGGCTTCCACGGCATGTGTAAGCGCATCCGCACCTGTATCTGCCGTGGTTTTTGCAGGCACGGAAACGACAAGTGACGCATCAAGTACCGCAGCATCGGGAAGAAGCCGTTCGTCTGAAAGAGGATATTTTATCTGTTTTACAGGGTCTGTTATAACAGCGTAACTGCTGACTTCAGAGCCTGTGCCGCTTGTTGTGGGAATCACGCAGAAGAAACAGGGTTCAGTTACCGGTTTGTTGAGATTGACAAAGTAACGAATGGCTTTCGCGGTGTCTATTGCAGAACCTCCACCAAGCGCTACTACGCTGTCAGCTTCATGTTCAAGCAACTGACGCATTCCAGAAACAACCACCTCTATATCCGGGTCAGGTTTAATGTCCGAATATATGCAGTATTTCGCGCCTATGGCATCAAGAGTATCTGTTATGTATTTTACCCTGCCGTTGTCATGCATAAATTTGTCTGTGACTATAAACACACATTTTTTGTTCCTGAATACTTCGGATAGTGCGTTGTCACCAACATAAATTTTGGGACCCACGACAAACGTATGCATTAAACTCACTCCTTGCGTTATATACATCAAATGTACACTGTCTGAAAACAGGGCACATTTGCAATTTATGTTTTAGAAATTATAACCGTGTGACGGATTATATGTCAATAAATTGAATTTCGAATCTGGATTTTGAATTACGAATGTTCGTTTCTCACACTTAGCAGAAAACATAGCAGCTTTTAGTTTACTTTTCATAAGTATGTGGTACTGAAAATGCAATAACAAAACAGTCCGCCTAAAGCGGACCGCTAATCTCATTTTATGGAGCCGGCGAGTGGATTCGAACCACCGACCTGCGCATTACGAGTGCGCTGCTCTACCGACTGAGCTACACCGGCAACGCCATTTTGAAAAAAATGGCGGTCCTAACGAGATTTGGACTCGTGTCGCAGCCTTGAAAG
>JAZUIB010000048.1:0-13901 GCA_045642025.1 Synergistaceae bacterium | reverse complement strand
CACGGTGGATACCTATGTAAAATACCTGTATGCACACCTTGGCGGCGACGACACGACACTCAGCTTTACAAACGAAGAAATAAACTTCAAACCTATAGAAAGCCACAGAGTACGCGCCGGTTTCCGCTACAACAAAACAGTTGATGCAGACTTCAAAGCATACGGCGGTCTTGCCTACGAATATGAATTCAGCAACAATGCCGCGGCAACAACACAGGGACTTCCGATAGCCGAACCTGACCTGAAAGGCGGAACAGGAGTGGCAGAACTTGGCGTAAAATACCACAAAACTGGAAATCCGTGGCAGATAGAATTCAGCGTAACAGGCACAACAGGCAAACGTGACAGCATAGGGGCAAACCTTGGCGCCACATATGAATTTGGCAATAAAAACACTGTAAAAGCAAAACCGGTTAAACAGCCAAAAGAAAAAGCAAAAGCAAAGGCTGCCGCAGAAAGCAAGCAGATACAGGTTACAGAAGCAGGCACGAAAGATTTCGACGCACTATTCGGAAACAGATATGCCGAAGTAAAACAGACAACAACAAAAGCTCCGGCTGAACAGAAAAAAACAAAAACAGAAGAACAGCCAAAGAGTGAAAAGGAAGCCAAATCTGATAAGCCAAACAACACAGCAATTATAAATCCGAAACAGAAGAAACAGCAGTGGATACGGAAAACAGGACAGGGGCAGAAAGATATACAAGGCATAGGCATCCTTGACCTGCTGTCAGAGATAGGCGAATAGCAGCAATAAATCATAAGAACAAAAACAGCGGCTCGAAAAATACTGGGCCGCTGTTTTTTATATTGACAATATATGCATATATTTTTATAATCTTCACTAAACTGGTAGGGATGGTGAGTTGAGTGGGGATAAATCAGAAGTGCCAGTACGCACTGAGGGCAATTTTCGAACTTGCAAAACGCGACTCCAGTGAGCCGTGCAAAATTGGCGCAATTGCCGAAGCGCAGGGTATTCCGGTACGGTTTCTGGAAAATATCCTGAGCAGTCTGAAAAGCGGAGGTTTTGTTGTTTCTTCGCGCGGCAAGGACGGCGGTTATCTGCTTGCAAAGCCGGCTTCGGATATTACAGTGGGAGAGGTCATCCGTTTCGTTCAAGGGCCTCTTGCCCCTGTTGAATGTGTTGACGGAGGTTCTGATTTATGTGCATTTTCAACAGACTGTGTTTTTCATCCTTTGTGGGAGAAAGCGAAGCGTGTTCTTGAACAAGTGTATGACGGCACTACGTTCGGGGATCTTGTTGAGGAACAGAAAAAACGCGCGCCGTTTTGTGCAAACTGCGCTAAAAGGCAATAAAAGTATCCTTATTAAATAAAAGAAGGCGAATAATGTAATGAGAAAGGTGTACTTGGACAATTCGGCTACAACAAAAGTCAATGAGGCTGTTTTAAGGGAAATGCTTCCGTTTTTCACGGAAAACTACGGAAATCCCAACAGCCTTCACGCATGGGGAAGAGATGCCAGAGAGGCTGTGGATAAGGCGCGTGCTCAAGTAGCTGCGCTTATCGGCGCAAATCCGAAAGATGTTATTTTTACCGGAGGCGGAAGTGAGGCAGACAACCTTGCGGTAAAGGGAATTGCTTTTGCGCTGAAAGATAAAACAAAAAAGCATATTATTACAAGTGCGATCGAACATCATGCAATGCTTCACACGATAGAGTGGCTGTGCAAAAATTTTGGCTTTGAGTCAACCATTCTTCCTGTTGACAGCAAAGGCCTTGTAAATCCGTCAGATTTGGAAACAGCAATTCGTCCGGATACTTTCCTGGTTTCGGTTATGTTCGGAAACAATGAAATAGGCACAGTAGAACCTATTTCAGAACTTGGCGCAATCTGCCGCGGGCATGGTATTTTATTCCACACGGATGCTGTTCAGGCAGCCGGTCACATTGAAATTGACGTTGACAAAATGAATATCGACCTTATGTCTATGTCGGCGCACAAGATGTACGGTCCAAAAGGCATAGGGGCTCTTTACATTCGCAAAGGTCTGAAACTTGCAAATCTTGTTCACGGCGGAGGGCAGGAATTCGGACTTCGCGCGGGCACTGAAAACACCCCGGGTATTGTCGGTTTCGGCAAGGCGGCGGAACTTGCAAAAGCAAGGCTGGAAAGCGGCGGTCTTGAAAAAGAAAAGAGACTGCGTGATAAACTCATTGACGGACTTCTTGAAAGAATTCCTGAAATTATTGTCACAGGCGACCGTGAGAAGCGTCTGCCCTACCACGCAAGCATCTGCGTACGCCACGTTGAGGGCGAAGGTATGCTGCTCCTTTTAGACGCAGAGGGTATTGCAGTCTCAAGCGGTTCTGCCTGCACGTCCGGAAGCCTCTCCGCAAGCCATGTTCTGCTTGCAACAGGTCTTACAGCGGCTGTTGCCCACGGCTCTGTGAGACTGACACTGAACAAAGACACAACGGACGAAGATATCAACTATGTGCTTGAAAAATTTCCGCCGATAGTTGAGAAACTTCGCGCCATGTCACCGTTTGGAAAATAGAGAGTCGGCGGACAGCGAAAAGATAATTACCGATGACCAATTACGAAACACCAATTAAGGTGCTGCAGCAAGCTGCAACATTTGAAGTTAGAAGTGTAGAAAAAAATTTAGGGTTTTTTTGTGCCTTTAATTTTGATGAAGGCTTGCTTGCGCCTTAAGGCTGCGAAGCAAGCCCTCCACAATTGGTAATGATACAAATAACTAACAGTTGTCAGCGGCGCGAAGCGCCGGCACTGACAGCAAAATTACTGAAAGGAGATATTAATTGTGTACAATCAAAAAGTAATAGACTATTTTATGCATCCGAGAAATGCAGGCAAAATCGAAAATCCGAGCGCAGTGGGAGAAGTTGGAAACCCGACCTGCGGAGACGTTATGAAGATTTATCTCAAAATAAATCCTGATACACGCATTATAGAAGATATCAAATTTGAAACATTCGGCTGTGCGGCAGCGATTGCCACAAGTTCAATGGTTACGGAACTTGCCAAGGGCAGAACTCTTGAAGATGCCTTGAAGATTACAAACAAAGACGTAGCCGAGGCTTTGGGCGGACTTCCCGCAATCAAACTTCACTGCTCGCTGCTTGCGCAGGAAGGCATTCAGGCGGCGGCCGCGGACTACTACATGAAAACAGACGGTAAACTCCCTGAAGGCTTTACTGTTCCCTCAAACGCAAAGGCATGCAATGCCTGCGGCTGCGCGGCTGAAGCTGAAGAAGAGGAAGAATACGTCAGCGAAGACAACAGGCGAGCAGATTAGCGAAGCTAATCTGCCCGCTGCAGACAGCTGACGGCAAAAAACCGGCTGACGGCAGACAGCAGATAGCCGACAGCTAACAGCTAACAGCTGACAGCGCGAGCAATACAGCAGACAACGGCGCGTTAGCGCCAATACACTATTGAAATAAATAACAAAAAACGAGGTGAAATAAAATGCCCGCAAGTTACAGGGAATTAAAAGTGTGGCAGGAATCAATGCTGCTTGTAAAAGAAGTTTACAAATTTATTGATAATCTCCCCGAAAAAGAAAAGTTTGCATTGGCGGACCAGATGCGGCGCTCGACAATATCTGTTCCGTCGAATATTGCCGAAGGGCAGGGAAGGGGTTCTGATAAGGATTTTGCACGGTTTGTATATATAGCCAAAGGCTCATTATGCGAGTTGGAAACACAACTTGAGCTTTGCAGTATGTTGGGATATTTTTCAAGGGAACAACTTAATTCGGTCTTTGATTTGACAGCTGAAATCGGAAAGAAGATTAACAATCTGATTAAAAAGCTGACTGTCTCAGATAATGTAAAGATTGGTTAAAAAATGGTTTCAAAACACGCAAGAGATTTTAAGCCGTCAGCCGTCTGCTGCCAGCCGTCTGCCGAAATGTACGAACACAAATGCCATTGTCATGAACACTCACACGCAGAGGGAATGCACAGACATATCAAAGACCACTCGGAGGACTGTGCGTGCAAAGCATGTACGCGTGCCGCAAACATTTTTGAAGAGCTTGAAGAAGAAATAGAAGAACAGAACAGAGAGTTCAGAAGAGAAATAATATTCCTGTCTGTTACAGGCGCGATATTCGCAGGGCTTATGCTTATCAGCCATATTATGCCGGAATATGAGCATAGCCTGCCGGTGACCTGCGCGTTTTTCGCGTTGTTTGCGCTCTGTGGCTGGCCTATTGTAAAAACCGCATTGTCGCTGCTTGCTAAAGGCGATATTTTTAACGAATACACACTTATGTCAAGCGCTACCTGCGCGGCTGTTTTTATCGGTGAAATTCATGAGTCTGTTGCTGTAATGATTTTTTACAGACTCGGTGAAGCGCTTCAAGACAGGGCGGCCTCAAAATCACGCCGTTCCGTCAAAAGTCTGCTTGCGCAGAAGCCTATGGAGGCAAGGCTTGTCATAGATGACGAAGAAAGGCTTACAGAGCCTTCGGAAATAAAAAAAGGAGACATCGTACGCGTGCTTCCTGGCGAGGTAATACCTGTTGACGGCTGTGTCATCGGCGGTGCTTCTCAGATTGACTGTTCGACGCTCACCGGCGAGTCTCTTCCTGTTTATGCACAGAAAGGCAGCGATGTGAGCGGCGGCACACTTTCAATAGACGGAGTTTTGACAATAGAAGCCTCAGGGCCTTTTGAAGATTCCACAATCTCCAGAATGCTTGAAATGGTACAGAATGCAGTTGAAAAAAAAGCGCCTGCAGAACGTTTTATCACCCGCTTTGCAAAATGGTACACGCCGGCGATGTTCTTCATCGCGGCAGCCGTTTTCTGTCTGTTGCTGATATTGGGTTATACGGTATCAGATGCTATGAGTCCTGCCCTTGTTATGCTTGTAATATCATGCCCCTGCGCGCTTGTAATTTCAATCCCGCTGGGCTATTTCGGCGGAATAGGCAGAGCCTCTGCCCGCGGCATTCTTGTTAAAGGCGCGCACGTTTTTGACAAACTGCGCAGAGTCACAGCCGCCGTTTTTGACAAAACAGGCACCCTGACATACGGACAATTTAAAGTTTCAAAGCTGATGACAGCTGAGGGCGTTTCAAAGCAAGAACTGCTCAAAACGGCAGTTCTTGCGGAAAAAGGCTCCGTACATCCTCTTGCGGCAAGTATATGCCGTGAAATGCCGGAAATAACGCTCTCAGGCGATGCTGAGGTGAAAGAACTCCCCGGCAGAGGAATGATTTACAAAGACAGCGGACAAACTATAATTGCCGGCAACTCTCAGCTTATCTCCGATTACGGCATTGAGCTGCCCTCAATGCCAAACGACAGAACAGTTGTTCATGTACTGAAAAATGACAAATATCTCGGCTGCATAGCCGTTGCCGACGAAATCAGGGAAGAATCTTATGCGGCAGTGCGGGAGCTTGAAAACATGGGACTTCGCACCTATATGCTAACAGGCGACAGAGAAGAGGTCGCGCGCGCTGTTTGCGACACTCTAAAAATGAGTGGCTACCGTGCAGAACTGCAGCCTGAAGACAAAGTAACCGCGCTCAGTTCAATATGCGGCGGTGATATGAGTCGCAGTATTTTTGTCGGAGACGGCGTAAACGACGGTCCTGTTTTAATAACTTCAAACACAGGCATTGCGATGGGAGGCTTCGGCTCTCAGATTGCCGCTGAAGTCAGTGATGTCGTAATAGTTGACGATTCTCCGCTGAAAGTTGCGGAACTGCTGAAAATAGCGAAGAAGACACGGAGAATAGTTTGGGAAAATGTTATACTTACATCTGGAATTAAAATGCTGTTTATGATACGGGCGCTGCTTTCGATAGTCGGCGTTTGCGGTGAGCCTGCGCTTTGGGAAGCTGTGTTTGCAGACGTCGGAGTCGCGCTGATTGCAATTTTGAACTCAACGCGCGCGGCAAGAGCGTAAAAGGATACAAAAAAACAATTAACAATTACCAATGACCAATTATGAATTACCAATTAAGGTGTTGCAGTAAACTGCAACATTGGTTGAAAATTTGAACATAGAAAAGACATAGAAAAGATTAAAAAAATTTAAGATTTTTGTTTTTACTTACAATGAAGGCTTATGGAGTAAGCCATCCACAATTGGTAATTGGTACTTTGTAATTGGTAATTGCTTCTCTGTTATTTTCACCGTAATTGTTTTTATAATTCATAAAAGGGGAGAAATAAAAATGGACAGGCAGACAGAAGAGAGAATTCTCGAACTTTTGGAAAAAAACGCAAAATTTGAAGTCTCGGAGCTTGCCAAAATGCTTGGGCTCAACGAAGACGAAGTATCCGCTGCGATAAAAAAATTTGAAAAAACCGGCATCATACGCGGATACCATGCGCTTGTCAACTGGGACAAAACAGGCGACGAAAAAATTGCGGCGCTTATAGAACTTAAAGTCACACCGCAGCGCGGCAACGGCTTTGACAAAATTGCCGAAAAAATCTACCAGTTTCCTGAGGTTGACTCACTCTACCTCATGTCCGGCAGATTTGACTTCACAGTCATACTCCGCAAGGCAACAATGAAAGAAATAGCGCATTTTGTCGCCTCAAAACTTGCGGTCATCGACGGTGTACAGAGCACAGCGACACACGTCGTTCTGCTCCGCTACAAAGACAGAGGCTTTGTCATGACCGATGAAGAAAAACAGAAACGCATGATGGTGAACTTATAATGCGCGACTTTGTCAACGAAGTCATTAAGGGAATAAAACCGTCGGGAATTAGGAAACTTTTTGACGTTGCCGACGAAATGCCGGACGCTATTTCGCTCGGTGTAGGGGAGCCTGATTTTGAGACTCCGTGGCATATTCGTGAAGAAGGCATGTACGCGTTGCAGAAGGGACGCACCTTTTACACATCAAACGCGGGAATGCCCGAGTTTCGCGAGGCAATAGCCGAATTTGTGAAACTCAAATACAAACTGCATTACGATCCCAAAAACGAAATAGCTGTAACAATAGGCGGCAGCGAAGCAATAGACGCTGCGCTTCGCGCTGTGATAAACCCGGGCGATGAAGTCATTTATCCCGAGCCGTGCTATGTATCCTACGAACCTTGTATAAAGCTTGCATACGGTGTTCCGGTAAAAATCGAACTGTCGGCAGCCACCGAATTTCGTCTGACACCGGAGGCGCTTGAAGCTGCCATAACCCCGAAATCAAAAGTTCTGCTTATCTCCTATCCGAACAATCCCACAGGCGCGGTTATGGAAAAAGAAGACCTTGAAAAAATCGCCGAGGTTGTTAAAAAGCATGACCTGCTTGTAATCTCCGACGAAATATACAGCGAACTCTCCTACCGCAAGCCGCACGTCAGCATAGCATCGCTGCCTGAAATGAAAGAACGCTGCATAGTCATCAACGGCTTCTCAAAAGCCTTTGCAATGACAGGCTGGAGACTCGGATATTTCCTTGCGCCGAAAGAACTATACAGCAGCATACTAAAAATACACCAGTTCGGTATCATGTGCGCACCAACCGCAAGCCAGTACGCCGGTATAGAAGCTCTCAGAGAAGGCGAAGCCGACGTCAGAGAAATGCGCATGGCTTACGACGAACGCAGGCGCTATCTCCTTGCCGTGCTTAAAGAACTTGACATACCGTGCTTTGAGCCGTTGGGAGCGTTTTACATATTTCCTGACATCTCACAATTTGGCATGAGCTCTGAAGAATTCTGCGAAAAACTGCTGAAAGAAGAAAAAGTTGCCGTAGTCCCGGGCTCTGCTTTTGGAAACTGCGGTGACAAACATATTAGAATTTCGTACGCCTATTCGCTGGAAGAACTAAAAGAAGCGATGGAAAGAATAAAAAAATTTGCGGAAAAACACCGTGCCGCAAAAGCGTAACAGCGAAAATCAAACAGACCGCCGTAAGGCGGTCTGTTTGAGTTAATCGAATTATTACATCCAAGAGCTTATAAAGCCGCACAGCCGCTTAACTCCATTAGCCGAACACTCAATTCGCTTACGCAGCTGTCAGCTGACAGCAGGCTTTATCAGAATGCTAACCGCAGAAAACCGGACTACTTGACTTCTTCAAGCTTATAAATTGTCCAGTTGAGCGTTTTTGCATTTGCCTTTGCGATTTTTGTATTGCCCTTGAAATAAAGATTTTTCATCGGCAACTGCTGCTTCGGCTGAAGCGTTACCTCCGGAACAAAAAAATCGCCGAGCTCATTTCCCCGTGCGTCAAGAAAGGCGCAATTTGCATTAAACTTATAAGTTTTATCATCGCTTCTGTTGATAAGTATAATCTGCGCGCTTTCGCCCGAGAGCTTGAGACCTCTGTACTCAATAGGCTCTGCCATCGGGATTGCGCTCTTTGTAGAATACTCAATCTTATTACCGCCGCCAAGCATATCCATAATGCCTGCCGAGGCACAGCCGGCTGCGAAAAAGACTATAAAAAGTGCCGCGTATATTTTCCTCATAAACTGTTCCTCCCTGAATACTCTGAACGATACATTTGCATTATACAAGATTTTTCACAGAGCGGCATAAGTATTTTTGCGGAAGGTGCTATAATGCAAAACAGCGAATATTAGCAGGAGGGAACTATAATGAGAGTTCAAAAATTCAAGCTGGGACTTATCCCTAAAATTTTAATCGGTATTTTCATAGGAATTCTATGCGGCTTATATATGCCGGAAACATTAAACAGACTTTTGGTTACCTTGTCAGACCTGTTTGCAAAATATATCGGTTTTATCATACCCTTGATGATACTTGCCTTTGTAACCTCGGGAATAGCCGATTTACCTTCAGGCGCGGGAAAACTTCTTGTAATTACCATCGGTCTGGCATACTGTTCAACGCTGATTGCGGGGACATCTGCCTACGCGGTCGCGGTTAAAATCTTCCCCTCGTTCATCAGCGCTGCAGATTCTGCTAAAATAGCCGCGGCGGCGGGCAAAAACCTTGCGCCGTACATCAAAATTATTCTGCCGGCTGTATTTGACACGATTTCCGCGCTTGTGCTTGCGTTTGTGCTTGGACTTTGCCTTTCCGCGACAAACGCAAAAGAAAGAAATTCAGCAATTTACCGTGGTATGACAGAATTTACCTGCTTTATCAACATGGTACTCAAAAACACCATAATTCCGCTTTTGCCGCTGTACGTCTGCGGTGTATTCACAGACCTTGCATGGTCAGGTCAAGTCTTTGCTATACTATCCGTACTCTGGAAAGTCTTTGCGATAGTTATCATGCTTCATCTCTGCTGCATTGCCGTTGAATTTGTCCTTGCGGGAACAATTTGCGGAAAATCGCCGCTTACACTGCTTATAAAACAAATCCCGGGATACACCACTGCGCTTGGTACGCAGTCCTCAGCTGCTACAATACCGGTCAACCTCAACTGCGCCGAAAGCATGGGCATATCGGCTGAAATACGCAATTTCACAGTGCCTCTCTGCGCCACGGTACACATGTGCGGCTCAATGATTACCGTCACCTGCTGTGCTGTTGCCGTACTGCTTATGAACGGACTGCCGGTAACCTTCGGCATAATTTTCTCATTTATGTGCACGTTGGCAGTTGCGATGGTTGCAGCCCCGGGAGCCCCTGGAGGAGCTATTATGACCGCCCTGCCGTTCCTGCCTATGGTAGGCATAGCCGCCCCTGCGCTTCAGGCTCTTATGATTTCGCTGTACATAGCGCAAGACAGCTTCGGCACAGCATGTAACGTTTCCTGTGACAATGCGCTTGGACTCGTTGTTGACAAAATTTCAGGAAACAGAAAACAGTAACACTTATACACAAGGCAAACAAAAAAATGCCGGTCAAAGACCGGCATTTAAAATTCATGGCGGAGAGCAGAGGATTCGAACCCCTGGTGGCTTGCACCACAATTGATTTCAAGTCAATCACCATAGACCACTCGGACAGCTCTCCGTAACAGAAGATATTATAACCGAAAAAATTATACTGGCAAGTATTTTCTGAAAAAATGTCCGCTTCCGCGCGCCTCGGTTTCTTCAACGCTGGATTGCGTTAAGCCATTGGCTTCCGCAGAATGACAAGATTAGCATTGGTTTTTATGGTAATTGTACTTTATAGTAATTGATTTTTTGGGTCATTGTTTTTCCCCTTTCGACTCCCCGCACGAGCGTGTTTTATTCTTGTCTCCCCGCACGAGCGGAGCGAAGATGCGGGGCCCAGCGTCTTTACGGTTTTAATTTCCAATGTTACAACTTGTTGTAACACCACAATTGGTAATTGGTAATTGGTAATCGGTAATTGGTAATCGGTAATTGGTAATCGGTAATTGGTATTTATAACCCCGTTGGGGCAAAGCCACTGGATTGCATCAAGTGTGGAATGACATCCCCCTTGTCACCCCGCACGAGCGTTTTTTATTCTCGTCTCCCTGCACGAGCGTTGCTTCCCCCCCTCGTCTCCCCGCACGAGCGAAGCGAGGATGCGGGGCCCAGCGTCTTTATGGGCGAAGCCCATTATTGAGAAGAAAAAACCAATGCCACTATATTCCGCGCTAAGTCCTTGACAGACTTCTGTGGGTGAAACGAGCGTAAAAAAATCAAACCGGCAAGGAGAAGTGAAAATGTTTAACAAAACATCTGTTTTTAACTGCATTTGCCGTCAACTGCCAGCCGACAGCCATCAGCCGTCTTTTAGACAGACACCTCGCCTTCTGAGGAAAATTTTTGCTCGTTTCATCTCTTCGATATTTCTAAAATTCCATTTGCAAAAGGTAAAATTTCAAACTTAACGGCGTGTTAGACCACGGCTGTTTTATTGTCCAAAAATTTTCAATGGCAAAAAAGTATACGGCGAATTTGAATAATTTGAATAATAAATTGAACAAAACATTGATTTTTGTCAAAAAAAAGGTTATGATAATCGTGGCAGTGAATAACTTCTGCTATTGTTTTGTGTATATAGAGATGTTCCGGAGCAGGAACGGCAATAAAAAATTGAAAACAAAGAACAAAGAAATTCAGAAATAAAAACGAAATAAAAAAACAAAAGGAGAGGTTCACAATGAAATTCTCATGGTTCAAAAGCTTCAGAAGCTTAAAGAAACTGGCGGCGGCAGTAATGCTCTTCAGCTTTATTTTCGGCACCGTATCGCCTGCGATGGCGGCGGTTGTGGGGAAAATAATGCAGCCGACAGACTTTAACGGGTGGTATCGAAGGTTTTATTTTGGTCATTATGCGATCAATCCTGACGTTGACAAAATCCGAGCGGACATTGAAGCCGGAATTTTGGACAACACGGATAACCTGATCATGAATATGGAAACGGGGCAGGTTGCCGGAGGCTATGGCGGCACGGCGAAGGCTGCGATAGAGGCGTCGGGCAAAAACTATGCCGATTATTTCAAATTCGATCAGCCGGTCCTTTGGCAGAAATTAGGCAATGACCCCACGGAAGGGGCTGTTTTTACCTCAACAAGAATCGGGATTGACGTTACCTCCAGGGCTCACGGCGGTATCGAGTCCATGAACGATAGGGAGAATGGCTTTGCTGCCAAAGCCTTTACCGACAAGGAATGGGCTCTGCTCAAAGAGCGCGAAGTGACTAAAACTTCAACAGCATCAATAGCAGGAAGCAAATACAAGCTTTCTACCGGCTCTGAATGGTATGAAACACTCTATGATGATGTCGGCAGCGGTATTTATACTGTCCCTGCTGCTATGGCGTTTATAAGACATTACAATGACGACGTCAATGACCAATGGACGGAATACATGTATGCGCTTGGGCTGGGAAGAAACAGTTCGCTGTCGAAAATTCAGACCGTAAATCCACAATACGAGGGTCAATGGGGAG
The DNA here is from genome assembly GCA_045642025.1 of Synergistaceae bacterium. GTDB lineage: Bacteria > Synergistota > Synergistia > Synergistales > Synergistaceae > Equadaptatus. The sequence goes on along the minus strand of JAZUIB010000048.1, from coordinate 2,101 downwards.
CAATAAATTCCAATAAAACTACCTTAATTTTTACCTTCAGAGGTGATATATATGATGGCTACTCTATTTCTGCAAAAAGCGGCAAATGGTCAGACGTGCCAATGGCAGAAATAGCGCACATCTACTTTGGCGACAATCTGCTGTTTTTTACGGCTGCCGAAGGAGGCAAGAGCAACGTCAGCGTCGGAGACGGTTTCTCTCTTGAAGACTACGCGACACAGGATAAGGATGAAGCAGGACATGCCATACCGTATAACTACAAGGGCACGTTTAAGGACGACTCCCTGCGTACGCCGAGCAACGTTGACGTCAGCGTATCGAACGAAGGCTGGGACGTGAACCAGTTTGCCGCCAAAGCGCGCCAGGCGGGTGTAAAAACGCTCAACATATCCGAACAGAACCCTGATGACGAGCATCTTATCATCAGCTACGACGGCGGAGAAACAGGCGACAATCGGTATGTATCGGCGATTCTTGTGGACGATGACGAAAAAGGCGCAATCCGTGATTACGCCAAAATATCTACGGAAGAAAAAGACGTCAGGATAATCAAAACAGGCAACATAGAGCCCGGCAACTACAAGGTGCAGCTGTTCAGCGAAGAGGTGTACGGGGATAAGGAGAATGACTATGCCTCGGCGCTCAGCGCTCCGCAGGCGATAACGATTACGGGAGTCCCCGGAGAGGTTAAGACCGTGTTGAGCTCTGAATACAAAAACGACGGGCTGACGGTAAATCTTTCAAACAACACGGTGCTTGGTTTTGAAAACGATAAGTACGATACGTCGGTTAATATAGCGGAAACCGGCGGAAAACTCACGGGAGCGTCGGCAGGCGGAACGATTCTGACAGGAGATCTGACGGTTGACGGCGAGCTTGAAACGGATAACACGCTGACACTTGGCGGTGTTGCCAATGAAATCAACAGTTCTGTAAGCGGAGATCAGATTAATTTCAGCTCCGGCAGCAGCACCACCGTTGGCTTGAACGGAGAGATGGCTAACAGCTTGTCGCTCGGGGCAGGCGCCAGACTTGACGCGAACGCGAGTAAACTTACAAGTGTCGCGGCAATGATCAACAACGGCACGTACAACGTGAACGGTGGCACCACACAGCAGGATATCACCGGCAGCGGAACAATGAACGCGCTTGCTGATCTTACAAACGCAAACAGCATTGAGCAGGGACTGCTGACAACAACAGAAGACGTAACGGTAACAAACAGCGGTCAGATAGCGTCGGCTGTGGATAACGCAGGAACAATAACCGGCAGCGGCTCTCTTGAGGTAACTGGAGACTCTGTAAATTCAAAACTTATATCACAGAATAAAGTCAGCGCGGCTCCTACAGGAAGGCTCTTGATGACAAGCGGGTCAAAGTTGACCGCGTCTCCTTTGACAGCCGGCGGCAGCGAAGTAACGATTGACGGTACTACGGGAAAAATAACGAATCTCACAGCAGGTGCTGCTGACACTGACGCCGTTAATTACGGACAGTTCAAGGAAGCATACACGGGTGCGGTTTATGCCGATAATACTCTGACGCTGACGAAAGCAGACGGAACACAGACAGATCTGACAATTGAATCCGGCGGAGGAGAGGTTAACTACCGTGCTGACGGAAGCACAACGAACACGACGGTCAGCGCTGAAAGTTATCTGAAAGTCGCAGGCGGACAAACGGACTCTGACGTCGCGGCGGATACTGCGAACATAACGACGAAGATTACGCAGACAACGCCCGGAGAGGACGCAACTATAGAAGTAGCGCTGAATAAGGATATAACGCTTGACAGCGTAAAAGCCGGCTCAAATACTGCCAACAGCACAATAAGCAGTACAGGAGTTACGGTAACGGACAGCAGCACAAGCTCAAGTATCACCGCATCCAGCCTTACGGTAGGAGGAGAAAACTACATAACGGCAGGAAGCGGCATAAACGCTAACAGCCATCAGATAACGAACGTAGCGAGCGGCGGAGCGCTTGTAAGCGGCGGAACGAACGCTGCAAACATCGGCGACGTATACGCGGCGGCGACGGTAGTACCTGCGGGCAACTACTACGGAGCAAACACGGCTGCGCCTGCGGCGATAAGCGCGGT
>JAZUIB010000047.1:0-17297 GCA_045642025.1 Synergistaceae bacterium | reverse complement strand
GAAAGAAGCAGACGGATATTAAGCCGTTTCGGCGGTTTTACGGCAAGCCTCTGTGCGGCGCTGCTCGGCACGGTTACGCCGTTCTGCTCCTGCTCGTCCATCCCGATTTTCATAGGCTTTACAAGCGCCGGACTGCCGTTGCAGGTGACATTCTCATTTCTGATTTCCTCTCCTATGGTTGACGTTGGTTCGCTTGTGCTGCTAGCGTCTATTTTCGGCTGGAAAATCGCGCTGCTTTACGTGTTTTTGGGGCTTGTAATAGCAGTCTGCGGAGGCACGCTTATAGGGCAGCTGAAGCTTGAAAATGAGGTTGAGGAATATATACGCAGAGCAAAAATTTTTGAAATGCCGCAGGAAACGCTCTCATTTTCTGACCGGACAGCTTATGCGGCAGAGCAGACACAGCTTACCGCGCTCCGTCTGCTTCCGTATATTCTCGCAGGTGTTGCAATCGGTGCCTTTATCCATAACTGGATTCCCGGGGAGTTTGTTGTAAAGCTTCTTGGAAGCAGTAATCCATTTGGCGTAATCTTGGCGGCGTTTGTAGGTATTCCGATGTATGCGGATATTTTCGGTACAATTCCGATTGCCGAAGCTTTGCTTGCCAAAGGCGCTCTGCTTGGCGTGGTGCTCTCCTTTATGATGGCTGTTACAACTTTGTCCCTGCCGTCGCTTGTGATGCTTCGCAAGGCGGTTAAACCCAAACTGCTTGCTGTTTTCATTGCAATCTGTACTGCAGGGATTATTGCTGCAGGATATATATTTAACGCAATTCAGAAAATTCTTTTATAGGAGTTGAATAAGATGAAGAAAACATTTTATACTTTCTGTTCGCTGATTTTAGCTGTGCTTGCGATTATGAGTTTCTGCGAAAACGCCGTAGCCGCAGAAAAGCTGAAAGCAGACTTTACGCTTGAAACAAAAGAAGCGCTTAATTTTGGGCAGTTATTAAAGTTGGGATTGCCGATAATAGCCGATTATGGCTCTGAAGGCTGCGGACCATGCAGAAAGATGTGGCCGGTGCTGAAGAAAACAAACGAAAAATACAGAGGCAGAGCGCTCATAAAATTTGCCGAGGTATGGAAAAATCCGAAAACTGCCGGTGATATGCCGCTGCAAGTTATACCTACGCAGTTTTTCTTTACTTCCGCAGGTAAGCCGTATGTTCCGTCAAGCAAAATGGCAAAACGGCTGAAATTTATACAGTATAAAGATAAATCCGGAAAGCATGCGCTTACGGCGCACCAGGGCGGACTTACGGAAACAGACTTTGACGACATTCTCAAAGAGCTTGGCGTAAAATAATGGAAGCATTGCTTGAACGTATGGCAGAAACGGCTGTACAAAACGTGTGGTTTGCGCCTCTTCTTGCGCTGCTGGCAGGGGTGCTTTCATCGCTTATGCCGTGCTCTCTGCCTACTGTTCCTCTTGTAATTGCCTACGTTGGAGGTTCTGCGGAAAAAGACGGGAAAAAAGCGTTTTTCTATTCGCTTGCGTTTGCGGCGGGAAGCGCGGTTTCATTCGTCTGCCTGGCTTTGATTGCCGTAACAGCGGGTCGCCTGATAGGCATCTATTCGCGCGGGTGGCTGATATTTCTTGCCTGCTTGATGTTTGCCATGGCGCTTCAGACCTGGGAAATTGTAAATTTTATCCCTTCATCGAATCTGCTTTCCAAAAACAGATTCACAGGCTTTGCGGGAACTATTGCGGCCGGAATACTTGCCGGGATTTTTTCATCACCCTGTTCAACGCCTGTGCTGATAGCGCTGTTGTCTGTAATTGCTGCTGAAGAAAGCATAATTCGCGGCACGGTTCTTATGCTGTTTTATGCGCTTGGACACGGATTTCTTGCTGTAATTGCCGGAAGTTCAGTAGGTTTTGTGCAGAAACTGAGCGAAAGCCGGCAGTACGAAAGGCTTTCCGCAGTGCTGAAATACACGATGGGTATGGTGATACTGCTTACCGGCATTTATATGCTGTACCTTGCATTTTAAACCAAATCAATAAATACAAAGGAGAGATTAATATGTTCGGATTCAAGCTTAAGAAAAAACATGAGGAAACATGCTGCTGTTGTGAAAAGAAAGAAACAATGCAGGCGGAGCCGTCCGCTGTCAGCGCAAAAATAGAAAACGTAAAGGTGCTCGGCACAGGAAAATGCGCTAACTGCCACGCGCTTTACAGCCATACATGCGATGCAGTTGCAGAACTTGGGCTGCAGCTTGAAGTTGAGTACATTACGGACATGAAACAGATAATGGGATATGGGATTATGGGCTTCCCTGCGCTGGTGGTTAACGACAAACCGGTATCTGCCGGCAGAGTTCTCAGAAAAGATGAAATAATAAAGCTATTGAGTTAGCAGTTAACAAAACTGCCCAAAACATATACAACAGCGACAATAAAATCCCCCTGTGCGGGGGATTTTTTGATCAGTAGCTACATATTTTCAAGCAGATATTCCGAAATTTCGCTGCGTTCTATGCCGAGCACATAAGCCAGCTCGTCTGAGACAAGTTTTTCTGCAGTCGCAAGAATTCGTCTGTCGCAGTCCAGAAAACTTTTGCCGAGTGCGCGCTGGTTGCGTTTACGGTAAGTAAGCAGCCGAATAAGCCGAACCATGTCAGCAACACTGCCTGTTTTGAGCAGACTTTCGAAAGCAGTGATGCGCTGTTTTGAATCATTGACCCAGTCAAGCGAGGTTTCTTTTGCTTCGGCTACAAAAGCAGAAAGACTTTCTTTGTCCAGTACGCTGCGAATCAGCAGATCTAGATCTTCAGAATCTGCCGGAACAAAGAACTTTGTTGGTTTGTTTGTGAAAACAGGCTCCAACAGATAATAAGTCTTCTCTGTTTCCGAGAAGCTGCGGTTTTCTATTGCGGTTACTTTGCATACGCCGTAGCGTCGGTACAGCACGATTTCACCGATGGAAAATTTCATTTCAGCAATTTCTTTCATTAGTACACCCTGTCAGCAGTTTATATCATACGGGCAAGTTTGAAGCAAATGCTCCGTACCTTTATATCATAACGCAAATTATCGAAATTTTCAAATACTGTTGCTGATAAAATCAGCTAAAATAAACAATTTGCGCATGAAAATCTGGTATATAATGCAAATATCAAAAACCGCGAAAGAGGTGGCAGGCATGTCATTTCTGAAAAATGAGACCATTCCGCAGAGCTACCTGTTTTCAAAGCAGGACATAATGGCTTTGATGATACCGCTTATTCTCGAGCAGCTGCTGGTAATTACCGTCGGTATGCTTGACTCTATTATGGTCTCTTATGCGGGAGAATCAGCAGTGTCCGGAGTTTCTCTTGTTGACAGCATTATGATACTTATACAGCAGCTGTTTGCAGCCTTGGCGGCAGGAGGCGCTGTTGTTGCCGGTCAGTATCTCGGCATGCAGAAAGAAGAAAAAGCATGCCGCTCCGTAAACCAGCTGCTTATTTTCTGTTTTCTGGCAGGCATTGTCGTAACTGCCGTACTCTATGCCATTCGCGGTTTTCTGCTCAGCCGTGTTTTTGGCGCAATAACGCCCGAAGTTCATTCTGCTGCCGACGTTTATCTGCTTATCACCTCTGCATCCGTGCCGTTTCTCGCATGTTTTCTTGCTGCATTTGCCGTTTTTCGCGCGCAGGGCGACTCAAAACTTTCCCTCAGGGTTTCCGTCGTTATCAATCTAATTAACCTGACAGGCAACGCGATACTTGTTTACGGCTTTAAAATGGGAACAGCAGGGGTTGCAATTCCAACGTTAATTTCGCGTATGGCAGGGGCATTTCTGAGCTGCCGCTATTTAATGAAACAAGAGAGAACGCTGCATATTCATCTGCCGTTTCACTTTGTTGTAGAGCGCAAAATGCTGTACAATATTCTCTATATAGGAGTTCCGAACGGTTTTGAGAGCTTTATGTTCAATTTCGGAAAAATCATTCTGCTTTCGCTTGTGGCAGAATTTGGCACTGCCTCTATAGCCGCGAACGCAATAGGCAACAGCCTTGGGCTTTATCAAGTGCTTCCGGGACTTGCAATAAGTTTTGGCGTAGTTACGGTAGTTTCCCGCTGTATCGGGGCAAACGACATTAATCAGGCACGTTTTTACACAAAATATCTGCTGAAAATGAGCCGGAATTACTGCGGCATCGCTACAATTGCCATCTTTGCGCTTTGTGTGCCGGTGCTTAAAATTTATAACGTTTCACCGGAAGCCGAAAAATTTGCATTTACAATTGTAATAATACACGGACTTGGAATATTTTTTACATATGCGCCCTCGTTTGTACTGCCGAGCGCGCTTCGCGCGGCAAACGACGTCCGCTACTGTTTAATCATTTCCTCGATTACAATGTGGATTTGCAGAGTTGGCGGCAGTTTCATTCTTGCGCGTTGGTGCGGACTGGGTGTAATAGGCGTCTGGGCAGCAATGCAGTTTGACTGGCTTGGCCGCACAGTATGCTACATACATCGATTCAAGGGAGACAAATGGCATACGGCTAGATTGTCGTAACAGAAACATATACATATATACGAGAGGGAGTGATCTGTATGAAAAAAATACTTGTAGCACCGCCGCTTAAAGGTGAGAGATTGGAACTTTTCGCACAGCGTGTAAAGGAAAAATGCGCAGGTTTCGACTGTGAATTTATGATGAACACGGAAGGCTGTGTGCTTGAAGAGCAGGCTGCGCAGGCAGACGCCATTATAGGGGCAATATCTCCAAAAAAACTTGCATACGCTAAAAACCTTGAACTGCTCCAGCTCACCTCGGCAGGTGCAGACCTCTTTGTCAAACCCGGAGTAATAGGCGAAAACGTAAAACTCTGCAACTGCGCGGGAGCCTACGGCACAACTGTTGCGGAATGGATGCTTGCGGCGACATTTGCGATAATCCGCCACTTTGACGCCTATCTGGCAAATCAGCGCGCGCGGGAATGGAAGCAGCTTGGAAACATAATTTCAATCGAAGACTCGACAATTCTCGTGCTTGGGGTAGGCGACATAGGCAGCCGCTATGCAAAAGCTGTGAAAGCCATGGGCGCGCACGTAATCGGACTACGCAGAACAGACAAAGAAAAACCGGAATATCTTGACGAACAGTACACAATAGACAGACTGCCGGAGCTTATATGCCGCGCAGATATTGTTGCCATGGTACTCCCCGGCGGCAAAGAGACAGAACACATCATTGACGCAGAAATGATTGAACGCTGCAAACAGGGTGTTTACTTCATCAACGCGGGGCGCGGCAGCGCTATTGACCCTCAGGCGCTCAAACAGGGGCTTAAAAACGGCAGAATAGGCGGTGCCGCGTTAGACGTCACAGAGCCTGAGCCTTTGCCGGAAAAAGACGAACTCTGGACAATGCCGAACGTAATAATAACACCGCACATCGCAGGCTATTTCTTCCTTGAAAAAACCTTCGACAACGTGGCTGAAATTTCTGCAAACAACATTGCCCACTGGCTCAAAGGCGAACCGCTCGAACACATTGTCAACAGAAAGGCAGGATACTAGGCAAAGCCATGATACGTTTCAACAATGACTACAATCTTCTCGCGCATGAAAAAGTACTTGAGGCACTAGAAGCAACAAAAAACGAAAGTTTTGCCGGATACGGTACGGACATTTGGTGTGAAAAAGGCGTGCAGATTGTCCGAAAAGCCGTTGGCGACCAAAACGCGGCAGTATTTTTCATTCCGGGCGCAACACAAGTTAATTTCATAGTTGCAAAAGCCGCGTTGAGCCCTATACAGAGCATTATCTGCGCAGACACGGGACATATTTACTGCCACGAAGCCGCGTCAATCGAAACAGTCGGGCATAAAATGCTCCCTCTGCCAAACAGCGACGGCAAAATCACGGCCGCGCAGATACAGGCGGAAGCGGCAAAATACTTTGACAACGGTGAAGACGAATTTCTCACAGAGCCGCACCTCGTGTACATCTCCTTTGCCACAGAGCAGGGCACAATATACACAAAACAAGAACTGACAGACATCTCGGCAGTATGCAGAAAATACAATATGCTGCTTTACGTTGACGGCGCGCGAATGGGCTACGGACTTGGCGCAAAAGACAACGACCTCACGCTGAACGATTTTGCAAAACTGACAGACGCCTTCTTTATCGGCGGCACAAAATGCGGCGCAATGTTCGGAGAAGCGCTTATAATCACCAACAAACAGCTGCAGCGCAAATTCAGAAGCTACATGAAACAGAGCGGCGCGATATTTGCAAAAGGCTGGACAATGGGACTCCAATTCTGCGCGCTGCTCGAAAACGGACTATATTTTGAAATAACAAAACGCGCAGACGAATACGCAATGCGCATAAAAGAAGCATTCAAACGCAAAGGCTGTGTACTCACACCGGAAAACAGCACCAACCAGCAGTTTGTTGTCCTGACCGGCGAACAAAAAGCAAAACTCGCAAAAGATTTCGTATTTGAAGACTGCGGCAGCTGCGTACGCTTCTGCACAAGCTGGGGAACAAAAGAAGAAGAAATAAACGCGCTTGTCAAAGCGATAGAGAAACTATAAAAAACAAGAGCGCAGGCACTAAGCGGCTTAACAATTCAAAAAAACCAAAACGCCAAAACATTAGAAATCCAAACACCGGAGGTGTGACAAAATGAGAGAACTTATAACAGAACTTATCAATGCGCCGAGCTGCTGCGCGGAACTCAGAGAACTTGCCGAAAAATGGCTTGCGGACGAAGGCACAGAACGCGAAAGCGAAACAACGGCAAAACTGATTGTCGAACTCAAAGAAGACATACTCTCCATCGACGACGTAATCACATTCTTTGCCTCACCATCGGCAGCAGAAATCTTTGAAGCAGAACAGCTGAAAGCATTTCAAAAACACATGAAAGAAATCAAAGCAGAAGGCGCAAAATACTGCGATTGCCCGGCATGCGCCGCAGGATACAAAATTCTCGCAAAAACGGGAACACTATAAACTTGGCAAAAAACGCAAAAACACGTTTCCTGGAAAATAGTGAACTGATATATAACAACGATGCCCTGTGGCTTGAATTTCGCAGGGCAATAGGCAGCTGCATGGAAACGCGCCTGTGGGATGAACGGCTGTTTAGGCGGCTCGAACGCGAAAGAGCGCGTCTCATTGCCGCAATAAAAAGCGGCGAAATCAAACTGCCGCAGACACTTTACAAACACATGGCAGCAAAACTGGACGAAAAAATCATACCCAACGTCAGCCACGTTCGGAAAACAAAAAGTTTTTAAGTAAAAAAACAACAGAAAACGCAGCGCAAGACACATAACAAAAGTATAAAAAACAAAAAACCGCAACAAACAAAATCCCGCCGAAACGGCGGAATTTTTTATGCGTGCGCAAGCCGCACGGACACACGTCTGTCCGTGCGAAAAGACTTTTATACAAAATTGGAAAAATACAAAAAAATGGGTATAATATGAAATAACAAATAGAAAAAATGTCTGAGGAGCTTGCCGTGGATAAACTCAAATGGGATATGACCGAAGAGGACATAAAGCATTTTTTCATCACTCCGGCAGTTGAAACAGCGGGTTGGAATACGCCTAGCCTTGTGCGTATGGAACGTCGTATAACTGACGGAAGGATAGATTTGCGCGGCAACGTTTGTGTACGCAAAGAGGCAAAAAAAGCGGACTACGTTCTGTACAAACAATATCCTGAAATCCCAGTCGCAATAGTCGAAGCCAAAGACAACAAGCATCTCATTTCAGACGGTATGAGCCAGGCAAAAGAATATGCGGAGATGCTCAGCGTACCGTTTGCCTACAGTTCAAACGGTGACGGATTTCAGGAATATGACTTTAATACTGGCATTGAACGCACGCTTGCGCTGTCTGAATTTCCTTCTCCGGACGAACTTTTGGCGCGCTTTGAAAAAGAAGCGAACGGCGGACAGGGAATAACCGCAGAGGAAACAAAACTGCTTACGCAGCCCTGTTGCTCAGGACAAAAAATCAACGAACCGCGCTATTATCAGTTAAACGCCATTAACAAAACGCTCTCCGCAATAGCCAAAGGACAAAAAAGAATACTGCTCGTAATGGCTACAGGCACAGGCAAAACTTGCACCGCATTTCAGATTGTATGGCGCCTGCTCAAAAGCGGCGCAAAAAAGAAAATACTGTATCTTGCGGACAGAAACATACTTGTTGACCAGTCAAAAGATCAGGATTTCAAACCGCTCAAAAAAGTCACCCATAAAGTTAATTACGCAAACGACAGCAAAGAAGAACTGAGTTCCTATCAGTTGTATTTCTCGCTGTATCAGCAGCTTTTCGGAGAAAATAACGAAGAACGCTTCAAAGATATGTTCGCGTCAGATTTCTTTGACCTTGTCATAGTTGACGAATGTCACAGAGGCTCTGCCGACGAAGACAGCAAATGGAAGAAAATACTGGAATATTTCAGCAGCGCGACACAAATAGGCATGACAGCCACGCCGAAAGAAACAAAATATGTCTCAAACATAGACTACTTTGGAGACCCCGTTTACGTTTACAGCCTTAAGCAGGGTATAGAAGACGGCTTCCTTGCGCCGTTCAAAGTAATAAACGTAAAACTCAGCACGGACGACGGCTGGCGCCCGTACAAAGGACAGCTTGACTATTTTGGCAGAGAAATAGAAGACCGCATATACACAGTATCAGATTTTGACACAAACATTGTGCTTGAAGACCGCATAAACACCGTGGCGCAGGAAATCACCGCATACCTCAAAAAAACAGGAAGAATGCAGAAAACAATAGTATTCTGCCCGACGGAAGCCGCCGCTGAGCGAATGCGCGTTGCGCTTGTCAACTGCAACAGCGACAAAATGAAAGAAAATCCGGACTATGTTGTACGCATAACAGGAAGCGACAACTACGGCAAGAGCAAACTTGACTACTTTATATCGCCGAACGAACAATATCCGGTAATAGCCACCACCTCGCAGCTGCTCTCAACAGGCGTTGACTGCAAAACGGTAAAACTTATCGTCCTCGATAAAATGATAGGCTCAATGACAGAATTCAAACAGACAGTAGGACGCGGCACACGCATACGCGAAGACAAAGGCAAAATGTTCTTCAAGCTCATGGACTTCAGACGCGTCACGCGTCTTTTCAGCGACCCTGACTGGGACGGCCCAATAGAACAAGACGATGAATACGGACAGAAAAAAGACAGAGCAGGCGCAGAAGACGAACAAGGCGAACAAAATACTGCGGATTTGCCAAAAATCCCGCGCGAAATTCCATACGTTGACGTGACAGGCTGCCCGGTCTGCGTACTTGGCAAAGAAGCCAAAATATACGATACAGACGGAAAACTGCTGCGCACAGAAAACATCATGGACTACACCAGAACAAACATAAAAGGCAAATTCGGCACACTTGAACACTTCATAACACAATGGAGCAAAGAAGAGAAGAAAAAAGCCATAGCAGACCTTTTGCGCCGCGAGCACGGCATAGACCTTGAAGACTTAAAACAGCGGAAAAATATGGAAAACGTTGACGATTTTGACTTTATCTGTCACGTTGCCTACGACGCAAAGCCGCTTACACGCAGAGAACGCGCTAACAACGTCAAAAAACGCGATTTCCTGAACAAATATCAAGGCGTAGCGCGGCAAGTGCTTGAAGCGCTGCTTGACAGATACATGAACATAGGAATAAACGAAATAGAATCACCCGAAATACTGAAAATCAACCCATTTGCGGATTTCGGAAAACCGTCAAAAATAGCAGGCTATTTCGGCGGTGTGGAAGGCTACAAAAAAGCGGTCAGCGAACTTGAACAGGAAATATACAAGGCAGGTTAAAACAGAATGTCAATATCAAACTTTGTAAAAAGACTGCGCGACATAATGCGTATGGACTCAGGCATAAGCGGCGACGCGCAGAGAATAGAGCAGATAGCATGGATGCTCTTTCTCAAAGTGTACGACACCAAAGAAAGCGACTGGGAATTTGACGAAGACTACAAGTCGATAATACCCGAAAACTGCCGCTGGAGAAACTGGGCAAAAGACGACGGACACGGAAACGCCATAACAGGTGATGAACTGCTTGACTTCGTCAACAACACCCTCTTCCCGCAGCTCAAAACACTGCAAGTCACCGACAACACCGAAATACGCAAAGCGATAGTCAAAACAACCTTTGAAGACGCTAACAACTATATGAAGGACGGTGTACTCATGCGCCAGGTACTCAGCGTCATAGACGAAATAGACCTTACCGACAACGAAGAAAGCCACGCCTTCGGAGAAATATACGAAACAATACTCAAAGAGCTGCAAAGTGCGGGCAGCGCCGGAGAATTTTACACCCCGCGCGCCGTAACAGACTTCATGGCAAAAATGATACGTCCGCAGATAGGCGAAAAAATGGCAGACTTTGCCTGCGGTACAGGCGGATTTCTCACAAGCTGGCTCAAAGAACTTGAAGTGTTGTCAAAAATATCGGCGGAAAACCGCACAGCCTACGAAAACTCAATCTTCGGCATAGAGAAAAAACAATTCCCATACATGCTCTGCATAACAAATATGCTGCTGCACGACATAGACGTGCCGAAGATTTACCACGACAACTCGCTTTTGCACGACCTTCTCGACTACGGAGAAGAAGACTGCTTTGACGTCGTCCTCATGAACCCGCCCTACGGCGGCAGCGAAAAAGCAGACGTAAAACAGCACTTCCCTGACGATCTTGCAAGCAGCGAAACAGCAGACCTGTTTATGTCCGTAATAATGTACAGACTTAAACAAAACGGCAGAGCGGCAGTAATACTACCAGACGGATTTTTCTTCGGCAGCGACAACGCGAAAACGGCGATAAAGAAAAAACTGCTCAAAGAATTTAACCTCCATACAATTGTCCGTATGCCGCAAAGCGTATTTGCGCCCTATACCTCAATAACGACAAACATACTGTTCTTCGACAAGACGAAACCGACAGAAAAAGTATGGTTCTACCGCCTTGATATACCTGAAGGCATAAAACATTTCAGCAAAACAAAACCAATGAAACTCGAACACTTTGCGCCCGTAATTGAATGGTGGAACAACCGCGCGGAAATAGCCGACGAAGAAACAGAAACCTTCAAAGCCAAAGCCTACACGGCAGAAGAAATAGAAGCGCGAAACTACGACATAGACCTATGCGGATACCCGACGGCGGAAGAAGAAATCCTTTCGCCCGAAGAAACAATAGCTGCATTCCACGAAAAAAGAAACGAACTTAACGAAAAAATTGACAGGCAGCTTGAAAAAATAGAAAAACTGCTTGGAATAGAGAAATAATGCTTTAACCGGAGTCAACGAGATGAGCGATAAAGAAGCAAAAAAACTTCAAATACGCAACAGCACGGCGGATTTTCTTATTTTCACGCGCGATGCTGGAGAGTCTGGCATAGAAGTCCGTGTGCAGAACGGCACAGTATGGCTGACGCAGAAAGCAATGGCAGAACTGTATGGCATTGACCGTTCTGTCATTACAAAACATTTGAGCAACGTGTTTAATGAGGGCGAAATTTCCGAAAATTCAGTATGTGCAAATTTTACACAAACTGCCGCAGACGGCAAAAACTATCAATACAAATTTTACTCGCTGCCCGCAATAATCGCCGTCGGCTACCGCGCAAATTCAACCCGTGCGGCGCAATTCCGCCGCTGGGCGACCGGAGTACTTGAAACCTTTGCGCGGCAGGGCTACGTGCTTGACAAAAACAGGCTGATAAACGGCCAGGTTTTTGACGAAAATTATTTTGAACACCTCCTATCCGAAATACAGGAAATCCGCGCGAGCGAACGCAGATTTTATCAAAAAATAACAGACATATACGCCACGGCGGCTGATTATGACGCAAACAGCCCCGTTACAAAACAGTTTTTTGCCGCGGTGCAGAACAAAATGCACTATGCAGTGCACAAAAGCACAGCGGCGGAAGTCATCGTTCAAAGAGCAGACCACACAAAAACGCACATGGGACTTACGAGCTGGAAAAACGCGCCCGACGGTAAAATCGTCAAAGCAGACGTTTCGGTTGCGAAAAACTATCTGCTGCATGACGAACTTGCGGAACTTAACGAAATAGTAACCATGTATCTTGACTACGCCGCAAGACAGGCGCGTCGCCGTATTCCTATGACAATGAACGACTGGGCGGAAAAACTTGACGCGTTTTTGAAATTCAACAGCGCGGAAGTGCTTCAAGACAAAGGCAGAATAACCGCAGAGATCGCAAAAGCCTTTGCAGAAAGCGAATTTGAGCAATACAGACAAATTCAGGACAGGTTTTACAAAAGCGATTTTGACAAACTTGTGGAAGCCTGTGACATCGAAACATTGAAAGAAACCGAATGCAAATAGCGGACAAACTCAGAAAATCCATATTACAGGCTGCGATACAGGGCAGACTGACAAAGCAGCTTCCGACAGACGGCAGCGCGAAAGACTTACTTGCCCAAATCAAAACAGAAAAAGAAAAACTCATTGCCGAAGGCAAAATCAAAAAAGAAAAGCCCCTCGCGCCCATAACCGACGACGAAAAACCGTTTGACATTCCCGGAAACTGGGAATGGGTGAAGTTTGGGGAAGTATCTACTTATGCACAACCCAAAGAAAAAGTGTTAGCTAATCAGAAAGTGTCTATATGGCTATTAGACTTAGAAGATATTGAAAAAGGTGGAAGATTACTAAAAAGATGTACTTTAAAAGAAAAAAAAAGCATAGGAGATAAAGTAGTATTCAAAAGTGGAGATATTCTATACAGTAAATTACGTCCGTACCTTAAGAAAAATTTAATTGCTGACGAAGATGGAATTTGTACGCCTGAGCTTGTGCCTTTTTCTATGTACGGAAGCATTAACAAACAATATACATTGAGTTTTTTGCAATCTCCATATGTTGATTTGCTCGTTAATAGTGAGTCTTACGGTGTTAAAATGCCACGTGCTGGAAAGGAAACTATTATAAATCTCTGTTTTCCTCTTCCTCCGCTTGCGGAGCAGAAAAGAATTATTGAGCGTGTAGAAGAATTGTTTGCTGAGGTTGAAAAACTGGAACGGGACGAAAAACAGCTTGAGGAAATTCAAAAAACGTTCCCGTCAAAAATGAAAAACGCTCTGCTGCAGGCAGCGATACAGGGAAAATTGACAAAGCAGCTTCCGACCGACGGCAGCGCAAAAGACTTGCTCGGAAAAATCAAGCCGATAAGCGAAGACGAAATCCCGTTTGACATACCTGAAAATTGGGCGTGGGTAAAGTTAGGAGATATTGCAGGCTATCACATGGGGAAAACACCGCCGCGCAGTGATATTAAGTATTGGAATGACGATGTTGCATGGGTTTCAATAAGTGACATGCCTGAAAACGGTCATATAACAGATACCAAAGAAAAAGTTTCTAATTTAGCATATAAAGATATTTTTCACGAAAGAATATCATTGTCAGGAACTTTGTTGATGAGCTTTAAATTAACAGTTGGACGTGTTTCTATACTTGATATTAACGCAGTACATAATGAAGCAATAATATCCATACTTCCATACGAGTGTGTAACAAGAGATTATTTGTTCAAGGTTTTGCCGTTCATATCAAATTACGGGGATACAAAGACTGCAATAAAAGGAAAAACACTTAATAAAAAAAGTATAGATAATCTTATGATTCCTCTTCCTCCTCTTGCGGAGCAGAAAAGAATTGTTGAGAAACTTGAAGAACTTTTGCCGTTGTGCGATTCGCTTGCGGAATAGAATATTTCCATTGCCAATGTTAATGAACGGTCAAGTTATGGTGAAATAAAGTGGACTATAAAGAAAAAACTGTGCGATTTGTAAAACATTACTGTAAAAAATGCCGCTATATGAGCTATTTTTTAATAGATAACTGTTTTGTTATATGTGTTCTGTCGTCAATAATGTTTGCTGTATATGATATCGCCGATGGTGCTATTACATGGAGTTTACTTGCCGGCTTAGTTACGTTTATTCTGTTTCAGGGAAAAGAATACACAGACAGAATGATGAAATGGAATATATATTTAAGGACAATTTTCGGAAGTCTTGGCTTTTTTGGCATAACTTTAAATATTTCATTTGACATTAGGTTGTTCCCAGTCACGTTTGAAGATAGTACGGTATTTCAAAATTATAGTTTGGTTTCGGCAAAAATGCCAAATATTATGGCTACAAGGAAAGGCGAAGAAATATCAGCTATAGAACGAGAGATTGAATTTCTTGATAGTCTTATAGACTTTTTTGAGCAAACTCAAAATCTGACACATGTTAGTGTTGAGGGTAAAAAGTTAGAGACATTTATGCTGAAACTTAACGAAATATCGGCAAATGTTTCACGTGCATTAGATATTGTTGTAAATGTTAATCCGTCAAATGACAGAGCAATTTTTGCGATTACTCGTCTTGTAGAAACTATCGGGATTTTTAGTTACTGTGTAAATAAACGTAATAATTTCTGCTGCACATACCATGAATTTATTGTGAATTTGTTGGAATTGCTTTGTGCATACAGCGATTGTCTGAAAATGCTGTTAGCAGAGTTCAAGAAAATTTAATTTTGGATAGCTGTAATTATATTCTCGGCGATGAAAAAGATTTGGACTAATGCGGATGTTCGGTGATTTTTTCAGTTTCTAATTTGTATAGCAGTTATTTATTTGGTCATAAGGTTTATTATCTGGAAATGGAAGCTGCTGTTCAGGGTTTTAAGGCATCCGGACAGGGCTTCGTTTTGGGATATTCTGCTGCTTCTTTTCCTGTTCGGTCACCATGATAATTCAAATAATTCAGAAGAATAGTCTGTGCAGAGATTTTAGCGCCTGAGGTTTAAGTCTCTGATAGCAAAGTTGAAAAAATGCAGTATAAAAATAATTAATGGTTATTTGAACGAATAGACAAAGTTAGAATAGGATTCAGCATGGAATGTTTTATGTCTTGAGGCGTACGAGAAAATTGTATGATGCGTGTTTTTATTATAAAATTGTGAATAGTATGCAATAAGTACTAAAAATCCAAGGAGTATGAGGCAGCTGTGGCTAAAAAACATTCGTTTTGTGTATATATTGACGAAGCAGGCGATGAAGGCTTTAATTTCTCGGGCAGGACAAGAGAATGGTTTATTGTTTCTGCTGCTTTGACGCGCAGAGAAGATGATTTTGAAGCATTGAGTTCTATATTTCGTCCTGTTCGCAAGATGTTTCGTTTTTCGGATAAACAGGAAGTTCATTTCAGAAAATTAACTCATGACAAAAGACGCGCATATCTTAACGCTATAGCCAATACACAAACTGTTAAGGCAATTACAGTTGCCGTTTATAAGCCAGGACTTGACAGAGAACGTTTCAGCAAGGGAAAACTTTTGTATGCTTATGCGTGCAGATTGCTTCTTGAACGTGTCAGCTGGTTTTGCCGGGATTATTATAAAAAGACTGAAAATATCGGTGACGGTACGCCCTTGTTGTGCTTCTCAAAAAGGAAACAAGTGTCATACGATGATATCAAAGAATATTTCCTTAAACTTAAAGAATTATCAACGACAATAGATTGGAATTTTATAGATGAGCAGCAATTTCATGTTTATGCTTCGGCACAGTGTATGGGATTGCAGATAGCAGATGCGGTCGCGAGTTCAACATATCAGTATTTGAATAAGAACGATTACGGAATGACCGACAGTACGTATCTGAATATGTTGAAGCCTGTGCTGTATTGTCACAACGGAAGAATCGACGGTTACGGATATAAAAAGTTCGGGGCATAAAAAATACAGGTCCCGAGACTCTGTTGGTCGGTATCCATCGTGGAAACCTGCCTCCTCTAAAGAGGGACGGCCAGAGTTTGCTCTCGCGCTTACCTGTGATTATAGTTTACATTAGTATTATACGGTTGTAAAGCAGTAATTTTTGAAGATACGCCTGAGATTGTCTCAGAGATTGTCTCAGGCGTTTTTTGCGGTATTTGATATTTACATAATATAACATTTATGTTATATTATACACAAGGAGGCGAAGCCGTGTATCGCATATATTTCTACAAGGACATTAAGGGTAAATCGCCTGTATCTGCTTAAACATGATGGGTTATCTGTCTGTGAGCCGTATATAAAGCATTTGGACAATGAGATTTGGGAATTGCGTCCGACGAGAGACAGAATTTTGTTTGCGGCATATCTTGATGACGGTTTTGTGCTGTTGCATCGTTTTGTGAAGAAGACGCAGAAAACAGCTGTTGCAGAAATTGACAAGGCAAAGAGAGAATTTGCGAGATTTGTTGAGGAGATGAGGAAAAATGAGGAATAAATATGAGCCGTTGGAATGGAACGACGATCTGGAACAGCAGTTGTTTTCGCCGGAGGAAATTGAGCAGAACAGGCTTGAAGCGGAGTTTATCCGCGAACTGACGGCAGCGAGAAATGCGATGAGGCTGACGCAGAAGGAGCTTGAAATGTTAAGCGGTGTAAAGCAGTCTGCTATTGCGCGGCTTGAACGCGGTACAACGTCGCCGAATGTCAAAACGCTGATAAAGCTGCTGTGCCCTCTCGGCAAAACGCTTGCTATTGTTCCGGCAGAGGAGCATTGCGGTCACCGTGTCGCCGAGCCTTGTTGATGGATTGTAAATAGTAACGTGTACGCCTGAGATTGTCTCAGGCGTTTTTTGCTGCTTTTATGATAACTTATGTATTATCATAAAACAGAGGGGTGATTTCTGTTCTCCGCTTGTCAGTTATGTTGCTGTTTTTGCCTGTAATGTTTATAATTGGGGCGAGGTGACAGAGAAATGATTATTTTGTCTACGCCTATGAGTATAGCCGAGATAGCCAAACTGAACGATTTCCCGAACCACTTTGTTAAGGGGGTTGTTGATATTGCACAGGGTATCGTTGCATTGGATGCGGATATGCACTATCAGCTTTCAGATTATCTGAAAGAACAAAAAGGTTCTGAAGAAACAGATATGTGGGGTTTCAATCTTTGGCTTGATGAGACCGGTGAAGAAAATATTTTAGAGTACGATTCGTTTATAAATATTCACAACAATCAGATGCACGGTTTTTTGCGCGGAGGTTTGAATATTTTGGATCCTGATACAGAAGCAAAGGCAACGGAGGTTATCCGCAGATGGATTCTGTTTTAGACCGCTGGTTTGAGCTGTCTCTCGTCAGTCAGATGGTGAATATCGGAAATGAGGTAAAGCGCGCTGTCCGGTTTGACTCCGATAAAGCAAGGCGCGATATGTTTCTTGACAAAGCAATAAAGTACACAATGCTTAC
>JAZUIB010000046.1:0-26620 GCA_045642025.1 Synergistaceae bacterium | reverse complement strand
TGCAGAAACAAGGTTTGGCGGGAAGATCTTGCTGATGAGTGGGAAAGGGGGGAATTTCTTGCCGGAGCGGCAGCTGATTATCTGAAAGAACATGAACTTGATTCGGAGTTTAACACAGAAGAAAAAATGGTAGATCTGCTCGGTCAGGTTGACAAAGAGTACCTACATTCCGAGGCTGATTGTTCGCTTGAAACAAATGTAGAGTTTGCAGTACAGCGTTGCAGAGAAAGGGAAATGGAGCAGCAGAAAAAGTGTTACCGTGTTTTTGCTGATGGGCTTGATGGTACAAGGTATTACATTGCTGACTATTTTTGTCTTGGACTTGAAGATACCAATGATCCTGGAGTTGAAGAAATTACAGACCAAAAAAGACACGGTTATTGTCATTGGGATAAATCGCAGGCAGAAAGTGACGCAAAACGCTGGATATTGAATATTTATCAAAAAACTGGCGAGCTGCTTGTTCCGTATCTTGAAGAAATTTTTTCTATTCACGAGAATGGTGAAAATGTTGTAAAAATATCAATTAACACACAAGAGTTTCAAAATACAGGAGTTGAAAAAAAAGACACGGATCCATTTTTACAACATAAACTTCTTGAAACACTTAGTGCTGATCTTCGTTATGAACGAAATCATCAGGAATTGATGGAAACACTGGCAAAGCAAAAGCATAATTCAAAGGAGGTGAATATAGTAGGGGAAATGGTAAAAGATGAAAAGCAATACGGTAACACCGTAGTAAATAACACTAATTCAAAGGAGGAAACAAAAATGGCAGAAGCAACAAAGGAAATGGCACAGCAGTACGTGAGGAAAACGAGAAACGTTGTTGAAAAAGACAGCGTTGTATCAGAGGGACAGTCAAAGTATTCAGCGGTCTACAAAGGCTGGATTAAAGATACCGTGAAACAGTATGAACATGCTGAAAAAGACGGTACAAAATGGTGCCATTCGCAGGTTTTGGTTGGCAACAAAGCACCGGACAAAGACGGTAAATTTCCTGAAAAAACGTACTTTGAACTTGTTGAAATCGACACAAAGGAAACGCCGGACTTTTCTGCGTATGAAAAAGGTGCCCGTCCGGTTTCATTTTCTGGACAAATTTGCATGGTTTCGCAGCGCGATGCCAGCGGAAGAGCTGTTTCTGACCGTACTTCCGAAAGAATGTACACAAGAAGCGCACATGCGGCAATTATGGAAAACGGCAAGCTGGTTACCGACAGTAAAACCGTTATAAGCTCTGCTGAAAACTCACTTAAAAACGAAGCCGAACGCGCAGGGCGCGAGCATGTTGCCGGACATTTTGTGAACGGCAGGGACAATGCTTTCAACAAGCCGATTATGAACAGCAATCAGGAACTTGTCGGTTATCGCAATACTTTCAGCGTGATTTATACGCCGACAAAAGACGGGAAGCCGGTACGCGGTGAAGACGGAAAAACTGTAAGCGATTTTATGAAAGTTACTTTCAGGACAAAAGAAGCGCTTACAGAGGAGCAGATCAAGGATATTCAGACCGCGAAAAAAATCTCTATCAATTTTGTTGAACACGTCTGCTCCCGTCTGAATGAAGAAAAAGGCGAATGGAAGGAATATCATGTCTGTGAAATGACAGGTTGCGGCGTTTATCTTGAAAGAGATAAGACAAAAGAGCGTGATCCGCGTCCAGGCAAGACCTATGAGGGTATTGTTGAAAGTGTTACGGAAGATACTTTCAACACGCATGCGGTAGGCAGCAACCTTGTTGTAACGCATGAATGGGATAACCTTACAGCAAAGCAGGGCAATCTCGTCCAGGAAGGCGCACTTATCTCGATACGCTACGATGACAACGGCAAGGTAGCCAGCCTTGAAGAAAAAGAGATTGAGCAGGAGAAAGCGCAGGAACTGGAATAGTCAACCGGCAGAAGTCAAACCGCAGAATCTATTAAAGAGACGGGGTTAACCCGTCTCTTGTTTTGTTAATATTTTTCTACCTTAAAGTTTTTCAGTATCCGTAAGGATACGGCTTGCAAGCCACGTGCGGTGATTATTCTTTGAGTGAAACGGTTGCCGCTATCCGGCAGATGTTGCTTGTGTCGCAGATGTGCAGACGGATGGCGGCAGGCAGCCTCTTTTGCGTAAACCGCAAAGGGGGCGCGGCAAGATATGAAATTCATTAATCCCTTTCCAATTCTGCGGTTTTGTTTTTCGTTCTGCCTTCAAGCGCTCTCCATGCGTTGATGCGGTGTTCCTGCTGCCGGATTTTTTGACGACAGGCAAAACTTTCAGTATATTCTGCTGTACGCTTGGCATAAATATCCCACTGTTTATTTCGCTTGTTTTCCGGACGGACAGCGGGGGAGCCGTGCTGAACCGCTTCCTGAATATCTATTGTACTGTAACCGGTTGCTTTCATACGTGTTGCGACTTCTGCGTCCAAACGGCTCCAGTCACCGACCCCGTAATGGTCTATTATGTCTTTGGCGTGAATAATAAAGGCGGTTGTAGGGTCTATGGTGTCTGTCTGTCCAAGAGCCGCTGCTCTTTTGAGTTCGGCTGCCCGTTCCTTTTCTTTTTGCAGTGTAATTCTTCTTATTTCCTTAATATGTTCGTTTAAGCGCAGCTGCGCAAGCTGACAATGGGCGCCGTGACCTATCTTATGTTCAAGCTGTTCTGCCTGTGTTCTATCTTTGTCCTTTTCAACACGATTTTGGTCGCGGTTAAACTCTACAAGTTTAACAACAGGCGGCTTACCGCCGTTTTCAGCAATACGCTTCAATTTGTTATTATTCATTCCTGGTATGCGGTGAGGGTGTATTGCGGCGCGTATGTTTTTGTCGCCGTAAACCTCGTTAAGTTCCTGCATGAGTTTATTTGCCGCATTTTTATTTATCATTTTTGATTTCTCGTCGGTTTCTATAAAGTTCTTCTCAACAATAATCATTGCCTGGTAATTGCCGGGACTTGTCTCAAACACAGCCGTCGGTTTGTAGCCATCGTCTTTCATTTGCGCAAGTGACTGTTCGCTCAAATCATCAACCAAAATGTAGAGTTCCTTATTCATTGCTTCCGGTACCGGCGTAACATATATATTCCAGCCGGCAGCGTTCAATTCTTCAATTTTCTTCCATTGAGCCTGTATTTCAACCGGCTTCATGTTGATTTGGTCATTGTCGTTTTTAAGTAAAAACGTTTTGGGCTTACTGTTCTCAACCGGTTTTGAGCAGGTTATTCTGAATTGCGATGTTGCCAGCAGATCGCAGTAATCATTGAAAACAGCTATATGTTCTTTGACCTCTTTCGGTGCAGTTCTTGCTGTTTTCATTGCTGCAGCTTCCGCTTGTTTCAGTTCCTCTTTTTTCATTTCTATCAACCCCTGCAATTCCGGATTTTTGACCTCGATATTATTCTGTAACGCTATTTCAAGCGCTCGCTTTTTAAATTCGTCTGTCCCATACAAAGTAACGCCGCCCCATTTTTCTTTTGCCAAAAGCAATGCGTCTTTGATATTTTCGTCGCTTTGAAGCAATACGGTTATACGATAGCCGTTGTCATAAAAAGCAAGTTTTTCGTTTTTATAAAAGTTAAGCAAGCCTTTTTTTGTATTCCAGTCTGTTGAATATTCATTTAAAAACGGCTTCGTTTCCTGGCGCACTTTTTGGTGTTCGTTTTCCTGATTATCGTCCATTATTCTTCCGTAAAGTGTTTGAGCGTATATAAAACGCCATGCAGCATCGGGATTATTCCTTTCCTCTTGCCATTTTACATAATCAGGAAAACGTGCCTGTTTTGCTTCTTTTACTATCTCTTTTTTAAGCAGTTGTTTCTCCTGCCATTCCAGTTTAAATTTCTGTCGCGCGTTTAATTGTTCCGCAGCCAGCAGCGACCGTCTTATGTTAAGTTCTCTGCCACGTCCTTTCCAGTTACCTTTTTGGTAAAGAAGGCTGCGCTCTTCTTTCTGTTTTTTTGACAGTTCTTTGTAAGCAGCGTTTTTTTCTTTGTAAAAATTTTTACTTTGAGATATGACAATGCTGCGTTGTGCGTAAAATTTTTTCTTTTCTTCTATATATTCTTTTAGTCCTTTGTTGTTGTCGATAAGTGGTCTTGCCGTTTGTTCTTTTACTTCTGTTTTTTGATTTTCTGCAAACTCGCCGAGCTGTTTTTCAAGTTTTCCGAGGCTCAATTTCTGACTTATTGAGGAAAGTTTTATTCCTATTTCCTCTCCGTCCTGATGATAAACAAGTACGCCTCCGCGTCCGGCTTTTTGAATTTCAAAACCGATTTCCGCAAGTTTTTTATGAACGTCCTGCCAGTCTTTTATTTCGCCTTTTGAAGCCTGCCACAAAATTTTTCCCGCCTGATTCTGCGCTATTCTTATTACGGATTTTTCTCCGGTTCTTCTTTCAAAATCGCGCGCGGCTTGCTTGATAGCTCTGATGGTATGATTTTTCCCGTCCAATTCTACGACCTGTCCGTCTATAATCTTGTAAAATTTCCCAGTGTTATTGATTTCCCACCCCTGTTCAAATTCTATTATTCTTGCAACTCTTTGTTCTGCTTTTACTCTGTAATGTGGCGTAATTGCTTTTAAGGTGTCAGGGTGTACTTTATTAACACAGACATGAAGGTGTATAAATTTGGTGTTCTGATGCAGCGCATATACTACCTGGCAACCTTCAAAACCCATTTCTTTCAAATAGATATTCAACGCTTCTTCCGCTTGCTCTTTGGTGGGAATTTCATCTGCTTTCCAACTTATTACATCGTGATAGATAGGATCCTTGCAAAGAGGATTTGCCGCTGCTGTTGCTATCATTGTTTTTATTCTTTGGTTCTGCGTTTCATTTTCTCCGATCTGAAAATTTTTACTTCCGGCATATAAACATTTTTCGCCGTCTTTTTCTTTGGCTGCTTCAACATACTCAACACACTGTTTAAAACTTGTGCGTCCGTCGCGTCTCCTTTGAGTATGTTTAACTACAACCATTTTTAGACTCCCTGTTTAATCTGTTTGTTGAAGAATTTTTTTGAATACCTGTCTTGTTTCAAGCGCGAGGTTTTCGTAACTATCCGCGGCTTTTTTAATTTCCTCCATATCTACTGCCGACACTTTTCCGTTTTCATTTATTGTGTTGATGGTATGTTTCAGCAAACCGCCCTGTCTCCGTACTTCGTTTGACAGTTTTAGAATTTGTCCGGCGTTATCAAAAACCATACTACGTTCAGGTATTGTAAATTTGTTCATAAGCTTCATACGGACAATATCAGAAACAGTTTTATTCTGATACAAGGCTTCCGTACACAGTCTTTCATATAACTTTTCCGAAACGCGTATATGTAACCATTTTTCAAGATGTATAATATCCCGCTTACCTTTTCTCATTTTTTTGCCCCTTTGTGTACGGAGGTTCTGCACCTGGTTTTTGCTTTAGACGAGGTGTGTAGGTTCTCAACGCCTCGTCTGCTTTTTCTTTAGACAATCGGCTGTTCCGCTTGCGGATACCCCGATTGTCTGCTCTTGGAAGACACTCGGACGGAATTGTCGTCCTGAGTGTCGTGGGGAGTCCAGAGGGGTGTACCCCTATGGCAAGCCAAAATATGAATACCGCAACGCGTGTATGAATATTTTGAACAATGTTGAGCATAATACGGAGTATTTTGTGATACATTGTGCCGCTTGCCCTATAATCCTACACAGATGTTTTAATAGGAAAATTGTAAAGTGTTTTAACGGTATTGTCAATAATATTGTTTATTGAGATTGATATTTTAATAAACATATTGTATAATACAGTGCAGGAACAAATGTCTCAATATTCTATTTAAGGAGTGACAATGACTATGGCAAAGGTAACTATTACAGAAGATGCTGCTGATTTTATTATTAAGTATATGGCAAAGGCAAAGAAGCCGAAAAAGAAAGAGTATAGCAGAGCAGAATTTCTTAATAGCGAAGCTTTTAGAAATTCTGTTAAGAAATTACAGGAAAAAGGGTTCAGTCTCAAAGAAATTATTGAGGTTGTAAAAAGCGCTTCTATGGAAAGCGAAATGTCCGAGGTTCTTAAATATAATGAAAAGGAATTGAAAGCGCTTTTTGAGAATATTAAACAGGACGCGGGCAACAAAGACACAACAGAGAAAGAGAGTGCGACAGAAACGGAAACAGAATAACAAAAGCACCGTACACAGGGGATAGGAGAAAGAGAAATGGATAAGGATTGTTTTGGAAGAGAGTTTACACATATAGGTCAAATTGAAGGGGAAGTTTTTCCCGAAGATGAGACAAGTGAGTTTTCTTCTATCGCCAACATGGAAATTCTTGCAAACTATACATTATGTAAATGTAAGAGTTGTGGTGGTCGTGCAATGGTTATCAAATTAAACAAAGCAAACGGCAGTACAAGTTATCAGGCAACATGTATGACTTGCGGAAGGACGACTTTACAGGAAAAAGAGGTGGCTGTTGCTATGGTTAATTGGAAGCGAATACAGAGGCAGCTGGGCTGCCTCGTGAATGTGAAAGACGATTCAGGAATTGAGATATAGAGGGGAAGAAGTCATGATATACGCGAAAAAAATACGGCAGAAATATTTTGAAGCGATAGTGGACGGCAAAAAAACTTTTGAAGTTCGTAGGAACACGACGGATTACAAACTCGGAGACGATATTCTTTTAGATGAAGTTGACGAAGCCGGGGCAAACACAGGACGTTCATGTTTTGTCCGGATAACTTATATTTTACCGTTTACAGAGCTTGCGGAAATTTATCCGAACAAAGCTTTTTCAAGTGATCTATTGATACTTGGCGTAAGGCTTATATCTGCGAAGAATGTGGAAGAAAAATGATAGCTCGAGTATTTCCTGTTAAAACATCGGTAACGCCGACAGATGAACATGCTTTTGTTGGTTTCCCTCCGTTCAAAGAATTTTTACCGGAAGATATAACTGAAATTCATGTCAGTTGCACATTTACGTGGGACAAAATAAAAGCAGAAGAAATTGCCGAAGCATGGAACAGTCTCAAAGTTGCGCCTGTAAAACTCGGCGGCGTTGCGTATAATTCTCCGGCAGAAGAATTTACTCCGGGGTTATATATGAAGAAAGGTTATACGATAACAAGTCGCGGTTGTAATAATCATTGTTGGTTTTGTCTCGTCCCTGGACGTGAAGGTTCTTTGAGAGAATTAGAGATAAAAGAAGGTAATCTTTTACAGGACAATAACCTTTTACAGTGTAGTGATGAGCATATATGTAAAGTTTTTGCGATGCTTAAGACACAAAAAGAGACACAGCTTGTCGGCGGTATTGAAGCAAAAGAACTTAAGGAATGGCATTGTGAACAAATCGCCGATGCAAAAATCAGTAAAGTATGGTTTGCTTACGATACGCCGGATGATTTAGAACCATTGATCGAAGCGTCAAAAAAATTACAGGCACAAAAAGATTGGTACCGGTGGTGGAAATGCGGATGTTATTGTCTTGTCGGTTATCCGCATGACACGATAGAAAAAGCTGAAGAACGTTTATTGACAGCTTTGAAACTTGGCTTCTCACCCTTCGCAATGTTTTACCGCGACCCTGAAAACAAACAGATTAAAACAAAAGAGTGGGCAAATTTGCAACGCTCTTGGTGCAGGGAAGCGGCAATTAACGCCACACGCAGACGAGTAATATAGGAAGGTGAAACAATGAAACGTTTATTTATTTGTGAAAAAGCATCTCTCGCTCAGACGGTTGCCGATGGTCTCACTGGCAGTCAACACAAAAGTGACGGCAGCATAATTGTAGGCGACGATGTCGTAACTTGGTCGCATGGTCATATTCTTCAGCTCCTCGAACCACAGGAGTATGATGAAAAATATAAAAAGTGGGACGTAGATATTCTTCCTATTATTCCGGAAGAATGGAAATACAAAATCACAGATACCGTCACCTATAAAAAAATTTCTTCTCTTATAAAAGAGTGCAGAAAATCAAACGGAGTGATTGTCAATGTCGGTGACGCTGACCGAGAAGGTCAGCTTCTCATCGATGAAATATTTATGAACGAAGGTATAAATCTTAACACAAGCGGAGCGTCAATTCTTCGTTTGTATATAACAGATCCGACAGTTGCAGGTGTTAAAAAATCTCTTGCTGCTATGAAACAAAACTCTGATCCTGAATGCCGTGGTAGCTCCAACGCAGCTGTAACACGCAGTAAAGCAGACTGGATAGTTGGTATGTCCGGAACTAGACTTTTATCCTGCACCTCAAAAGTAACCGAGCATGTCGGCCGTGTTCAGCTGCCGACACTTGCCCTTATCGTTAAACGCGATCTTGAGATAGACAATTTTGTACCAAAGCCGTTTTACGTTTTGAAAGCATGGACTGAAACAAGCTCCGGCAAATTTGTTATGCAGTGGTATCCTACGGAAGACTGGAACGGACTTGACGATGCCGGAAGAATAATCAACCGTGAGCTTCTGAATGAAAAGACAGTGCAGCTTAAAGGAACATCAGGCAGCATAACGAAGTTTGAGCGTAAACAGGTAAATAAAGGTCAGCCGCTTCCCCATGATCTTTCAACCCTGCAAGTTGAAGCGTCAAAAAAATATGGTTATTCCGCGAAACAAACCTTGGATATTTTGCAGAAGCTCTACGAGAAAAAACTCACCACTTATCCGAGATCTGACTGCGCATATCTTCCAAATTCAATGTATGAAGAAAAAGACAAGATTTTAGACGGTATATTTATCCAACTTGATCAACTTCTTTCGTTTAAAGGGCTTCTACAGAGGGGCTTAAAAACGAAAGCATGGAATGATTCAAAAGTAGCAGAGCATTTTGGCATAATTCCTACCGGCAGCACCGGAAGTATGACAGACGACGAAACAAAGATATATCTGCTTGTCGCAAAAAGATTTTTGGCACAATTTCTTCCGGCGCAGCTATTCAATACAACTGAAGCAGAAGCGCTCATCAGCGGCGAAGTATTCAAAACGAAAACAAAAAAATGTGTCCTCGAAGGCTGGCATGCTCTGTATAAAAATGATGAAGACGATGAAAAGCCGGATGAGGCAGAAACCTCGGCAGCCAATCTTCCGGAACTTGAAAAAGGACAGAGCTGCCGCATAGAAGATCTGAAAATTGAAGAAAAGAAAACTACCCCACCGGAGCGTTTTACTGAAGGTAGCATAATTCAGGCAATGTCTAACATATATAAATATGTAAATGATCCGGAACTGAAAGAGCAGCTTAAAGAAGAAGGAATAGGAACAGCAGCAACCCGTGCCGGAATTATAGAGAATTTGAAACTCCGTGGCGATGTTGAATTGAAAAAGAAAGTTCTTATATCGACAGAAAAAGCAAGAACCCGTATTGCAGAGACGCCAGCGGATTTGACTTCTGCCGGTATGACAGCCATTTGGGAAAAGGGATTTAAACTTATTGAACAGGGAAAGTTGTCGCCTGATGTTTTTTTCAAGAAACTCATATCCTGGTTCTTACAGGTTAAAGCGAAGAGGCTTAAAGACCACCCTGTTGTTTCTTCTTCGGAAAAGTTTGCAGGTCATTACAATGCTGCCGGAAAGAGTGGAAACAGCACAAAGAAATTTGCTCCAGGCGCAAAGAAAAGCGGCAGCGGAGCAACAGGGAAAGAAACAAAATGCCCGTATTGTAAAGGGCGCATAATTCAGCTGCGGTCTCATGCCGGCAAGCTGTTTTGGAAATGTCAGGAGAGTAATTGCGGAAAGGCGTATAATGATAAAAACGGGAAGCCGCTGGCGGATAAGAATGGGCAGCCGAAGCGCGATATGACACACAGCAGAAATTTCAAAAGTTTGCGTTAAAAATTTCGCTGCAAGTAAAGTATGGGTATGAGAGGGAAGTATTTGCCCTCTCTTTTTTTTGTGTGTTATAATTGCGCCATGAAATTAAATCAGTTGAGGTGGTTGAAATGTACTACGTAAACTGGCAGGTCATTAACGCGGCAATGAAAAGAAAAGGAATAACCGATGGGGAACTTGCCAAGAAACTGAATATTCCTAGGCAGACAATAGTGTTTTGGCGGGGGCACAAAACAGGACCCAGCCGCAAAGGTCCAGAATTACTTGATAAAATGTGTGACTTCCTTGGCATAACAATAGAAAGTGTTAAGAAAAACAACATGGCTTTGGATTTTGATTTAAGAGAAGAACTGCTTGCTGGAATGTTGCAGTTACTTAAATTTGAAAAAACACTTTCCCTTACGGGCGATGACTTAAAAGAGAGAAAACTCCTTACTACGAGTGAATATACGAATTTTACAAAAGCGCTTGAAATAGCAAGAAAGATTGCCGGTTCTGTGTATCAAAAACTTGATAAAAACTAACTTTGCAGGGGGGCGTGAATATGGCTTTTTCTATTGATTACGATGCGGTTCCTACAATAGAAGCAGGCTTTGACGGTGATTTTTGCATCGTTACAATTGCCGGAGGATTTGTTTACGGTGCCTCCACCTGGATTAAAGAACATTCAGACAAAGCGGGCAGAGTACCCAATCGTAACGGGAAGTTTCTTATCAGAGATAGGCAACTTGCGGAAGAGTTTATACAACTCTGTAAAGAAGCCGGCTGTATTTGTGCGAACAGTAATTCGTAAAACAGTTCCGGATTTGTAAACAACAGAAACAGCCGTAGGCTGTGAGATTTGTTAAGTTTACATACCTCTACAAAAAATAGTTATGAGAGTATTTAACGTAGCCTGTCAGAATTTCCGGCAGGTTGCTTTTTTATTCTTCGGTATCTTCTTTTTTTGCAAGCAATTCTGTTGCCTGTAATTTTTTTTCCGGAGAGAAATGTGCATAGCGAGCTGTAACTTTAATGTCAGAGTGTGTCAATATTCTTGCTATTTCATAAATATCAACACCGCCCATAGCAAGCTTGCTGCCTACATTGTGACGCAGATCGTGGAAGCGGAGATTTTTTATACCAGCGAGCTTCAAAAGTTTTTCCCATGGTTTTTTGAAATCATAGTAATGGCTACAGCTTGAGGGGTTAAAGAAAACATACTCGCCGTTTTGAGGTAGATTTTTTAGTACACGTTTCGCTTCCGAATTCATTGGGACAAACGATGTTTTTTTGCTTTTTGCTGTATCAGCCCTCAGCCTGATTTCGTTATGATCAAAGTTTATATCTGACCATTTAAGAGATATTAACGCGGTTTTGCGTATGCCGGTATTGAGTTCAGTAATTATAAACGCTTGGAAAACAGAGTCAAAAGATTTAAGCGCATTGCGCAGTTTTTCCTCTTCGTCTTCAGTCAGATAACGTTCTATAATTTTACTGTCAGTTTCGGGAAGTTTTTTTAAGCGTCGCAGAGAGCCTTCGCATAAATCTCTTTCTTCTCCCCAATTTAAAAGCGTTTTAAGTGCGGAGGTTGCGTGATTTCCGGTTGCGGTTTTATGACCGGCAACAATAAACTCATTGCGCCATTTTTCAGCCCAAAGTATTGTGATTTTATCAAGCTTCATCTGCAATGAAAAATATCTTCTTATAACTTGCGGTATATATTTTGACGCTGCTGCCTGTTCATATTCAGCCAAAAGATCTCCGAGTGTAATTGTCTTTTTAATTCGGTCTTTTGGCGATATGCCAGTAGTGTATAGTTCTGAAAGGAATTTTGCGGATAGATCTCGCGCTTGCGGGGGTGATATAATATCAGCAGGACCAAGTTTTGCTGTCCTGTGTCCATAGCGCAGAAACCAATTCCGCTTGCCGGCAGGCGTGATTCTTAAGAATAACCCGTGCATTGTTTCATCGTATATATCAAGAGTTTTTTCAGGTGGGTTTTCTTTTGCCAGTTTTGCATACGACGCTTGTGTGAACTTTTGTTTTTGCATGTTTATACTCCTGTGCTGTACGAGAGTGTACGACTATTTTGTGTAACTGTGTGCAAAAATTTCATTGACATTATACCTTAAAATTTATATAATTCCAGTTGTCGCGAGGAGTTGGGCGGAAATCTTACAGGGAGTTATACACGCTTGTTTTATCCCTATACTACTTCCAAGCCGTAGGTCGCGGGTCCGAGTCCCGTTTTCCGCTCCATTGAAAATATGGCTTCCACGGCAACGCGGAAGCCTTTTTAGACAGACTAGGAGGAAATATGATGAAAAAGTCAGTAACAGTATTGCTTCTTGCACTTGCAATATGCACAGTACCGGCAGTTTCTTTTGCCGCCGAACTGGTTGGTTATATCAACCCCGCACAGGTCATGTCATCTCATCCTAATTTTGCTTCCGTTCAAAAACAGATAGCGAATTTTGCCGATAAAAAAGAAGCAGAGGTTGACAGTGAAGTTGCAAAGGCAAAAACTGATGAGGCAAAAGAGCAGATAATCCGTAAAAAAGCAAGAGAAGTCGCCGATAAAGAAAATGCTCTTATGCAGCCGATATACAGAGATGTCAATAAAGCTGTTGATTCAGCAGCAAAAGCCGCAGGCTGCACAGTGGTACTCAACGAACAGTTTGTTGTTACCGGCGGCAAAGACCTCACTAAAGACGCCATCTCCAAACTTAAATAGGTTCTTGCAATAACACTGCGCCCGCGGTAAGATTTTACCGTTGACAGGAAAGCAGATATATCCCGCCATACGGCGGGATTTTTTAACAGAGCGGATATGAACAGAGAATTGCTTTATTTCAAAAAGAAATTTGAAGAAACAGGGAGACGTCAGGGATGGCTTGAAAGTTCATCCATACTTTCTGCTGTTTCTGGCGGTGGAGATTCTGTTGCCCTGCTATGGCTGCTTAAGAATTTTTATAGAGGTAAAATTGCAGTTGCGCATGTTGATCACTGTACGAGAAACGGAGCATCACACGCTGACGCGGAATTCGTTGCCGAACTTTGTGCTGAATGGAGTATTCCCTGCTTTATTAAAACTGTGGATGTGGAAAATGTAAAACTGAAAGGCGAGTCATTTGAAATGGCGGCGCGCAGAGAGCGTTATGTTTTTTTTGATGAGCTTCTTGAAAAGAAACAATTTGATGCTGTTGCGCTCGGACACAATACTGATGACCTTGTTGAAACGCAGCTGCTCAATCTCTTCAGAGGCGCGGGACTTGACGGATTGTGCGGAATTCCTGAAGTTCGCGGTAAAATAGTGCGTCCTGTTATTGATTTCAGACGCAGCGAACTTCGAGCTCTGCTCAGACAAAACGGAATTTCCTGGCGTGAGGATTCGACAAATGCCGAAACAGTGTACAAGCGCAATAAGGTCAGAAATGAACTCATTCCATGGATAAAAGAAAACCTGAATGAAAATTTTGAAATTTCTATGGCTGGACTTGCACGTCAAATTTCCCTCTTAAAAGCTGAACAAGATGAAAAAACGGAGAAAAAACTTCTGGAAATTTCTTGTGCCAAAAAACCGGCGCTTGCCGTGTGGAACAAAAATGCGCCTGCAGAGCTTTCCGACTCTGAATTGTCGGATATGCTACGTATGCAGGGTAGAAAACTGAATTTACCCGTGCTTGATAGAAAACGCACAGAGGAACTTATACGACTGCTTAGAAATGGGGGAGGCTGGCGTTTTCAGTGGGCCGTGGATATAGAAGTATGCAGAAACAAAGATGGAATATTTTGGCTGCACAGAACGGATATAGAAAATCTGAAAGCAGATTAGCAATATCTGATGTTTAAATAGAATATTCTGCTGAAATGCAATGGCTGAAACAGACGAAATTTGCTATTTCTTGTGTATATTCTCTGTTTTTGTCTTAAAAACGTTCCAAACAGCCTTAAATATGGTATCATAACAATGATTGTAATTGAATTGAAAAGCAGAGGTGTACTCTATGGATTACAGGCTTGACAAAGTACTTATCAGCAAGGAAGAGTTACAGAAAAGAATAGCCGAACTCGGCGCGCAGATTGCTGAAGATTACAAGGGAGAAGAACTTGTTTGTATTTGCGTTCTTACCGGTGCATTTGTATTTCTTGCGGATATGGTGCGCGCAATCGGAAAGGATGTTGATGTCCGGCCTGATTTTATGGTTATATCCTCTTACGGCAATGGCACATCAAGCAGCGGGGTAGTCGAAATCCGCAAAGACCTCAGCAACTCAATCGAGGGTAAACATGTCCTTATCGTCGAAGATATAATTGACTCCGGTCTTTCACTTTCTTACCTTATCAAGCTGCTTAAAGACCGCAATCCGAAAAGTCTTGATATCTGTGTCTGTTTTGATAAACCCGAACGCCGCAAGAAAGATGTTGAAGTTAAGTACACAGGTTTTGTCATTCCTGATGAATTTGTTGTCGGTTACGGACTTGATGTTGCCGAAAAATTTCGCCAGCTGGACTCTCTGTACTCAGTAAAAGCGATAGGTTAATTATTTAGAAGAGGTAGATATCTTGAAAAAAATCAAACATGTAGGTTTATATATTGTCCTTTTTGTACTTGCAATTAGTCTTGTAAATATCTTTATTGACTCCGGTGACAGTGATGGCAGTAAGAACAGCGTTACTGAACTTACATACAGCCAGCTGATTAAAAATGTCACTGACGGGAAAATTAAATCCGTTGAAATAAACCATGACCAGCATGTTAAGGGAAAATTCAAAGACGGAAAAGAATTTACAACGGATATTCTTGATGGAGAGACGCTTCCTGCGAAACTTGCGGAAAAAGGTGTTGAGGTGAAGGTTATCCCTCCGAAATCAGACAGTTGGTATAGTGCTTTGTTTATGTCCCTGCTTCCTACACTGCTCCTCATAGTTGTATGGATTTTCTTCATGAACCGTATGCAGGGCGGCGGAAAGATGATGGACTTTGCGAAAAGCAAGGCTAAAATGTTCCTTGATAACCGCAAAAAAGTCACATTCAGCGATGTTGCCGGCTGTGACGAGGCAAAAGAGGAGCTCCGCGAGGTTGTTGAATTCCTGAAAAATCCAGAACGTTTTGCAAAACTCGGTGCTCGTGTGCCCAAAGGAATACTTCTTTTGGGTTCTCCCGGAACTGGTAAAACATTGCTTGCACGCGCATGTGCCGGAGAGGCTGAGGTCCCATTCTTCAGCATAAGCGGCTCAGATTTTGTTGAAATGTTTGTCGGTGTCGGCGCAGCGAGAGTTCGCGATATGTTTGAACAGGCGCATAAAATGCACCCGTGCATAATCTTCATAGACGAAATAGACGCAGTAGGCCGTCAGAGAGGCACAGGACTTGGCGGAGGCCATGACGAAAGAGAACAGACGCTTAACCAGCTGCTTATTGAAATGGACGGATTTGAAGACAATTCCGGTATTATAGTCATAGCTGCTACAAACCGTGCTGACGTACTTGACCCTGCGCTTCTCCGCTCAGGACGCTTTGACAGACAGATTGTTGTTGACAGGCCTGATGTCAAAGGTAGAGAGGCAATTCTAAAAGTGCATATTAAAGGCAAAAAAGTTGCCGAAAGCGTAGATATGTCAGTTATCGCCAAACGCACACCCGGATTTGTAGGCGCTGACCTTGAAAATATTACAAACGAAGCGGCTCTTCTTGCAGCCAGACACGGCAAGGAAAAAATAGAAATGCCGGAATTTGAAGAAGCGATAGACAAGGTTATAGCAGGTCCTGAACGCAAGAGTTTTGTGCTTACGGAAAAGGATAAGGAGATTACCGCCTGCCACGAAGCAGGACACGCCGTTGTCGCAAGCAAGCTTAACGGCGCGACAAAAGTCCACAAAGTTTCAATTATACCGCGCGGCAGAGCGCTTGGACTTACATGGCAGATACCGGAAGAAGACAGAGTGCATGTCCGCAAGAATGATTTATTGAACGAGATTACTACACTGCTCGGCGGACGCTGCGCTGAAAGCCTTAAATTTGATGACGTCACCACAGGTGCTTCAAATGACCTTGAACGTGCAACGCAGACAGCACGTGAAATGGTTATGCGCTACGGAATGAGCGACAAACTGGGACTTGTAGTTCTCGGACAGAAACAGCACGAAGTGTTCCTCGGGCGTGACTTTGCGGATGAAAGCAAAAATTACAGCGGAGAAGTCGCTTATGAAATTGACAAAGAAGTCCGCAGCATAATTGACGAATGCTTCAAAAAGGCTCAAAAAATACTTGAAGAAAATAACGAAGCACTTAACGAAGTCACCGCACGGCTTATTGAAAAAGAGGTGCTCGAAGGCAAGGAACTTGCCGAGCTGCTCGGCTATCCATGGGAGGAAGAGCCTGAGACTATAAAGCCGGAAGAAACTGCAGAACAGACAGAAGAAGTTGTTACGGCTGAAACACCGTCTGAAGAAACGGAAGCGTAAGACAAATAAAAATCAGCGGGAAACCGCTGATTTTTTTGTTGCTGATAACTGCTGTGTGCTTACAAAAGATGTTTTCTGATCCATTCTCCGTCTTTTGCTATGAGATACGCCGGCGGGATATCGAATATTGTTCGGCATCCGCTCTGTCCTTCGGCAGACATTCTGAAGGCTGCGCGCGCAAGCGCTACAAGTATGCTGCTTGTAAATTCAGGGTTTGAGGCAAGCTGAAGCTTGTATTCAATTACCTGTTTTGTTTCCTCGTTCCAGCCTGTTTTGCCGCTGCGGATTACAAAGCCGCCGTGCGGCAGCGCGCTGTGATTGGCTTTCAGCTCTTCTTCGCTGATGAAGTTGACCGTTGTGTCATATTCATCAAAGTAGTTTTTCATCGTTTTGATTTCCTGTTCAACACGTGCCGCGTCTGCGCCTTCTTCAAGCACTACCCAGCATTCGCGTGTATGTTTCTGCCGCGTAGTGAGTTCAGGATTTTCACCGTTTCTGACGGCGTCAAGCGCTGACTGAACGGGGCAGGTGTACTGTTTTGCATCTTTAACGCCTTCAACTCTTCTGATTGCATCGGAATGTCCCTGACTGACGCCGCGTCCCCAAAAAGTGTAGTCTTTGCCGTTTACTAGTACCGCGTTGGAATATAGCCTCTGCAAAGAGAACATTCCGGGGTCCCAGCCGCCGGAAATTATTGCAAGCGTACCTGCTTTTTTTGCTTCTGCGTCAACGCTTGCAAAATGTTCGGGAATTCTCGCGTGTGTGTCAAAACTGTCAACAACGCTGAAAAATTTTGCCGCGTATGGCGTTTGCTCGGGCAGGTCGTGTGCTGAGCCTCCGCAGAGAATAAGCACGTCAATTTTGCCTTTCCAGTTTTCGAGTGCAGAAATATGTTCAACTGCCGCATTATCTGTAAGAATTTTGACGTCTTTGGGATTTCTTCTTGTAAATACTGCTTTAAGTACAGTATCTTCATTCTGTTTAACGGCACATTCAACTCCGCGCCCTAAATTTCCGTAACCGAGAATGCCAATTTTTATGCTCATTGAGTTCACTCCCTAAAGTACTGTTTTTGATGGAAAAAGTATACAACAAAAATCTGAATATACCGTGTTAAAATTATCGCATGGACGAAAAATTTAAGCTTATGTCTCCATGGCCGATGTCTGGAGACCAGCCTGAGGCTGTTGCGAAACTGCTGAAGGGTTTTAAAGAAGAGCACGCCGTGCAGACGCTTCTCGGTGTTACGGGAAGCGGAAAAACTTTCACTATGGCGAATATTATTCAGGGACTGCAGAAGCCGACGCTTGTTATGGCGCACAACAAAACGCTTGCAGCCCAGCTTTATAGTGAGTTCAAGGAATTTTTCCCCGAAAACTCTGTAAATTATTTCGTCAGCTATTATGACTACTATCAGCCGGAGGCATATATGCCGGCACAGGATATTTATATCGAAAAAGACGCTTCGGTCAACGAGCGCATAGAAAAACTGCGCCTTGCGACAACAAAGGCGCTGCTTGAACGGCGTGACGTTATAGTTGTTGCTTCAGTTTCAAGCATTTACGGTCTTGGCAAGCGGCAGAACTATGAAGATGCCATTATATGGCTCAAAACTGGTCAAAACTGGGAGCGCAGAGCCTTTATGACGCGCCTTGTAGATGCGTATTACACTAGAAATGACCTGACGCTTACTCCGGGCACATTCAGAAGCCGAGGGGAATTTATTGAAATTTTTCCATCTTACAGCGACACAGCAGTACGCATCGGATTTTTCGACGATGAAATAGACAGACTTGAAGAAATAGACCCTGTAAGCGGTCACTGCGTAAAGGTCACAGATCATATTGGTATCTATCCTTCAGAACAGTATGTTACCACCAGAGAGGCTATAGAACGCGCCTCAGCGGAAATTAGACAGGAGCTTGACGAATGCCTGATGCAGTTTAATGCCGAAGGCAAACTGCTTGAAGCCGAACGGCTTAAAATGAGAACAACCTATGACCTAGAAATGTTGAACGAGGTAGGGTACTGCTCAGGAATTGAAAACTATTCCCGTTTTCTCGAAGGCCGCGCTAAAGGTGAAGCCCCAGGTACTTTGCTTGACTTTTTTCCCTCCGACGCATTGATTTTTGTTGACGAATCGCACATCACGCTGCCGCAGGTGCGCGGTATGTACAATGGTGACCGCGCGCGAAAAGATGTGCTTGTTGAACACGGGTTTCGTCTGCCGTCATGTCTTGACAACAGACCGTTAAAATGGGCTGAATTTGAGCCTAAACTGCACAAAGACACGCTGTTTGTTTCCGCGACTCCGGGGGATTATGAGTTTGCCAACTCGCTTCATATTGTTGAGCAGCTTATTCGTCCAACCGGATTACCGGACCCTATAATTGAAGTTCAGGCTGCAACAGGGCAGGTTGATGCTCTAATTGCAGAACTTCGCCCGATAATTGAGCGGGGAGACAGGGCACTTGTCACAACGCTTACAAAACGTTCTGCCGAAGACCTTGCCGAATATCTTGCTGAACTGGGAATAAAAGTACGTTATATTCATTCTGAGCTTGACACCTTTGAACGTGCTGAACTGCTGAAAGATTTGCGACTCGGAGTATTTAATGTGCTTGTCGGGGTAAACTTGCTGCGTGAAGGGCTTGATTTGCCTGAAGTTTCCCTTGTGGCAATTCTTGACGCGGATAAGGAAGGTTTCCTGCGTGCGCACCGTTCGCTTATCCAGATGGTCGGACGCGCCGCACGAAACGAAGCAGGAAAAGTTATCCTTTTTGCAGACGTGATTACAGACAGTATAGAGGCTACTATAAAAGAAACTGCACGCCGCAGGGAAAGACAAATTGCATACAATGAAAAGCACGGCATAGTTCCCCGAACTGTACGTAAAGCGGTTAAAAATCTTCTGCCGCAGGAAATTGCTGCGGAAGAAGAACAGAAAGTACATCGTGCAGCAGAACCTGAAGAACGGCAGTATAATATCAGAGAACTCGAAAAAGCCATGTGGACTGCAGTTGAAAAACTTGACTTTGAACGTGCGGCAGAACTTCGCGACATGATACAGGAAATAAAAGGAGGCGGGGGATATGGAGTCTCGGCAGGTCATAAGCATAAAAGGCGCCAGGCAAAACAATTTAAAAAACATAGACGTTAACATTCCCAAATACAAACTTGTAGTAATAACAGGGCCTTCAGGAAGCGGAAAATCCTCACTTGCCTTTGATACAATTTACGCAGAAGGACAGAGCCGTTATGTTGAATCTTTATCCTCCTATGCGCGTCAGTTTCTTGGTATGTCTGACAAACCCGATGTTGACGAAATTACAGGACTTTCCCCTGCAATTTCAATTGAGCAGAAAGGCACTAACCACAATCCACGTTCAACAGTCGGTACAGTAACAGAAATTTACGACTATCTGCGCCTGCTTTTCGGTCGCGCAGGCACGCCGCACTGTCCGAATTGCGGCAAAGAAGTTCACCGCTACAGCGTAGACGAAATAGTTGACAAAATATTCCGCGAATATGACACACTGCCGCTTGAAATATATTCACCCATCGTAAAAGGCAAAAAAGGCGAATTTAAAAACACTCTGCAGAAACTGCATAAGCAAGGATATCTTCGCGCCCGCATAGACGGTGATCTCGTGTGGCTTGAAGAAGACGTGCAGCTTGATAAGCGGAAAAGGCATACCATAGAATGTGTAATCGACCGTCTCAAAGTTCGTGAAGACAATAGAATGCGTCTTACAGAGGCGGTAGAAATGGCACTGAAACTTTCAGAAGGTTTTGTTCTGCTTGTTTCAAAAGACAAGCCTGAACTTGAGCTTACAGAACGCTATATTTGCCCTGACTGTGAAATCAGCCTTCCAGACATTGAGCCGCGTTTTTTCTCCTTTAATGCGCCCTCAGGAGCATGTCCAGAATGTTCAGGGCTAGGTTTCCACGCGCATTTTTCTGAAGAACTCGCCGTAGATTCCTCTCTGAGCCTTGACGATGGTGCCTTCCTGCCGTGGAAAACGATGAAATATATGATAGAAAAAGCACATGCCTTTGCTGATTACAAAGGCTGGGATATATCAAAACCAATCGGAGAACTGTCGGAAGAAGTGCGTCATGTGCTTATTTACGGCAGCGACGAAACAGTTCCAATGATTTTTGAAACAAAACACGGCGATTGGGAATACAACGGACATTACCCCGGTTTAATACCCTGGCTTGAAAAACGTTACAGCGAAACTGAATCCGAAAATTACAGAGATGAACTTTCGCGTTACCGTGTTGAAGATGAATGCAAAGCATGCCACGGCGCAAGACTTCGTCCGGAAGCGCTGGCTGTTACACTGGGCGGCTACAATATTGCCGAACTGACTGAAATGACAATAGACGAACATCTCAAACTGCTTGAGGAACTTAAACTTACACAGCAGCAGCAGAAAATAGTGGGGCAGGCAGTCAGTGAAGTGCGTAAACGCCTTGCCTTTCTTGTCGACGTAGGCGCGGGATATCTCACCCTTGCGCGAAGGGCTGACACTCTTTCAGGCGGAGAAAGCCAGAGAATACGGCTGGCAACGCAAATAGGCTCACAGCTGACAGGTGTACTTTACGTGCTTGACGAGCCCACAATAGGCTTACACCCCCGTGACACAAACAAACTGCTTGATACACTGAAAGTTATTCGTGATTTAGGTAACAGTGTAATTGTTGTCGAACATGACAGAGATACAATGCTTGCCGCGGATTATCTCGTTGAACTTGGACCTGAAGCTGGTGAAAACGGAGGTTATCTCGTTGCCGAAGGCAATGCGCAAGAACTGCGCAAAGGAGACTCATCAACAGCGCTCTATCTTAAGGGTGAAGCAGACGGAGTTTACACCTCTGTTAAAAAACGCAGAAAACCCGCGGGATGGCTTAAAATTTCCGGCTGCCGCGAAAACAATCTGAAAAATATTAAAGCAGAATTGCCGCTTGGAGTATTTGCCGCTGTAAGCGGAGTTTCCGGAAGCGGGAAAAGCACTCTGCTTTATGAAATACTATACAAAGGCCTGCGTGGAAAATTTGACAGCGAATACAGAGAACGCCCCGGAAAATTTGATGACATCAAAGGCTGGTCGGGACTTCGCAATGTAGTTCTTGTTGACCAGAGCCCCATAGGCCGTACACCTCGTTCAAACCCTGCGACATATACCGGAGTTTTCTCTGCAATACGTGAATTTTTTGCAGAACTGCATGAGTCAAAACTGCGTGGTTATGCCCCGGGACGTTTCAGTTTCAACGTAAAAGGAGGAAGATGTGAAGCATGCAACGGAGACGGCGTGCTTAAAGTCTCGATGCTGTTCCTTCCAGACGTTTACGTAAAATGTGACGTTTGCAAAGGACAGCGTTACAACCGTGAAACACTTGAAGTAAAATACAAAGGCAATTCCATAGCAGACGT
The DNA here is from genome assembly GCA_045642025.1 of Synergistaceae bacterium. Classification (GTDB taxonomy): domain Bacteria; phylum Synergistota; class Synergistia; order Synergistales; family Synergistaceae; genus Equadaptatus. The sequence continues at coordinate 4,917 of JAZUIB010000046.1, read as the reverse complement.
TCTGAACATGACAGTTGACGATGCCTGCGAACTTTTTGCCGGAATACCTAAAATAGTCAACAAATTGAAGATAATACAAGAAGCAGGGCTTGGCTACATCCGTTTAGGACAATCGGCAACCACATTGAGCGGCGGCGAAGCGCAGCGTGTAAAACTTGCTACAGAACTCAGTAAAAAATTCCGCGGCAACACACTTTATCTGCTTGATGAGCCTACAACAGGACTGCACTATACAGACGTCAAGAAACTGCTTAAACTTCTGCACAGACTTGTTGACCAGGGCAACTCCGTAATAGTCATAGAACACAACCTTGACGTCCTTGCCTCCGCAGACTACATAATGGATTTAGGACCTGACGGAGGCAAAAACGGTGGAAACATAGTTGCAAAAGGCACACCGGAGCAGGTGGCAAAAGAAAAAACTGAAACAGGAAAATATCTCCGGCAGTTTATGGAAGAAACAGGAAAACAGCATTAAACAATAAGCCGGCAGCAGCTGGCAGGCAGACAGACAAACAGTACAAACAGTACAAATATTAAAAATTGCTGTTTACACCGAATAGCGGAAAAGAGGAGAAAATGAAACGATTTGTCAAAAACAACGAATATAGAAGACCGGAAAAAAACGAAACAGCCACGGAGGATATCTGCTGGGGCAGAAATCCTGTCCTGTCACTGCTTGAAAACAGCCCGGAAAAATGCTCGAAAGTGCTGATTGCAAAAAATATCCAGCCTCATATAAAGACAAAAATAGAAGAACTGTGCCGCGCGTCAAAAATCGTATTCAGCAATGTTGACTCCGCAGCGCTGGATAGACTAACGGCAGGGGAAAACCATCAAGGTGTGGCAGCTTACATGCTGCCTGTCACGCTTTTAGACGCTGAAGAATTTATAACAACGCTTCCCAAAGCACCTGCGCCGTGTCTTGTGCTGCTTTGTGACCATTTGCAAGACCCACACAATTTGGGCGCTGTAATCCGTACTGCAGAAGCCGCCGGCGCTTGCGGCGTTGTAATCCCCAAACGTGGAGGCTGTATGCCTACCGGAACTGTTATAAAAACAAGCGCAGGTGCTGCCCTGCGTTTGCCCGTCGTACGCACCGGAAACATTGCGCAGACAATAAAACTCTTCCAGGAAGAAAACTTCTGGACGATAGGGCTTGCAATGGAAGGAAAAGAGACTCTCTTTAAAGAAGATATGCCTGCGCGTTCAGTTATAATTATAGGTGCTGAAGGCGATGGACTTGGACATGCCGTTGAAAAAGCCTGTGATGAACTCCGTCAAATTCCAATGTACGGTAAAACCGGCTCACTTAACGCATCAGTCGCAGCCGCACTGGCACTCTTTGAATGGACAAGAAGCAGAAACAAACAATAAGTGAGCTGAGTGATTTTGTATAGCGAACAACGATTTCAAAAAAAACACATTTATAAAAATAATTAAAAATATTGTAGTAAAATATTGCAATTAACAACCAAACTGCAATGAGGCAGTTAACTAAACGGCTGACGAAGCAAACAGGTGATAGTACAATGAACAAAAAAACAAAAATATCATACGGTATACTTGCGGCTTCCGTAATTATAGTCAGTATTATGCTGATTATTAAATATGAACCCTTTACCGACTACATGAAAAAAGCGGAAAAAGCAGTTGAAGCAAAAGAATATGCTGCTGCTGTGACATATTTTGAAAAAGCTGCCGCAAAAGACAACCCTGAAGCGATGTTCAGACTTGGGGAACTCTATGCCGGCGGAGATATGGGAAAAACTGATTATACAAAAGCAAAAGAGTGGTATGAAAAAGCTGCCGCAAAAGACCATATCCCTGCTGTACTTGAACTTGCGGAAATGCACTACCTCGGCTGCGGTGCAGCAGAAGACAAAACAAAAGCAAAACAATACTATGAGCAGGCTGCTGCAAAAGACAATACTGACGCTATGTGCAGACTTGGCGACATGTATATGCGCGGAGACGGTGTGGAAGCTGACCTGGCGGCTGCTGAACAATACTACGAAAAAGCCGCGGCAAAAGACTGCCCTGCGGCACTTTACAAACTGGGAAACATATACAGCAGAGAAGACAAAACAGAAGCCGATACAGAAAAAATAAAAACATATTACGCGCGTGCTGCGGAACAATATAAAAAACAGGCGGAACAAGGCAATACTGCGGCCATGTACGGGCTTGTAAACCTATATTACTACGGCGACGGCACAGAAGAAGATAAAATAAAGGCTAAAGAATGGTACGACAAAGCTGTTGAACAAGAAGAAAAATCAGCTGAGAACGGTGACCTTGCCGCAATGCTTCACCTGGCGGAAATATACGATACGCATTATGCCCCTGTCCTTACAGATATAACAAAACCCAAAGATGCTGAAAAAGCAAAAATGTGGTACGAAAAAGCGGCAGAGAAAGGCAGCCTTAAAGCAGCCTACAAAGTTGCCTGCTGTTACTATTACGGCAGCGGAGTCCGCGAAGACAAAGAAAAAGGCAAACAGATGCTTGAAGCAGCGGCAGAAAAAGGCAGTGTCGACGCTCTGTGCCAGCTTGGCAACATGTACTACTACGTTGACAGTGAAATTCCCAAAGACTATGCGAAAGCCAAAGAATACTACCAAAAAGCGGCAGACCTTGGCAGCGGATATGCCAAAGAAAAACTCACAGAATTTAAATAAACTTCAATAAAATACAAATAGAAAAAGAGCCGTCGGAATAGCCGACGGCTCTTTTTATTATTATTGTTGTAAAGAAACAAAGTGCTATTTATCTTGGATAACACAATTATCTAAAGCATATTCTATCAAAACAGAGAATAGTTCGTTACGGCTTCGTCCTGTTTGATTAACGACATCGTCTAAGCGTGCAATAAGCCCTTCCCGCATTCTGACTGATATAACCTTTGAACCGTCTTCACCGCGCAGACGCTTGCTTTTCAGTACGAGTTTTCTGTCAGCCAAGTTAATCACCTCTCGACTTTAGTCTAATTACAAAACTATCGATAAAATATACTGCAATAGTAATATTATTGTGTTACAATAGTATGACGATATTTTTACAGAAACTATTGAGGAGGGATTGTCTTGAAGAAGATAATCGCAATAATAGTAGCATTTTCATGTTTAATGGCTCCGGTTGCAGCTTATGCTGCACCACATATCATCATAAAGGCGGGGACAGAGGTATTAGTTAAAAATATTGATAAACTTAACTCAAAGCATCTAAAAGAAGGACAGGTAATTCAGTTTTTAGCAGAGAAAAATGTAAAGGACAAGAATGGAAATCTAATTATCGAACAGGGCGCTATGGCATACGGTACAGTTGAAAAAGTTGATGCTGCCGGTATGGCAGGAAGTGCCGGTAAATTAGGAATTAAATTTAATTCTATTAAGGCATTTAACGATATGGATATCCCATTAAGTGGTTCTAATGATGCGAAAGGTTCTAGAAATGTAGGGGCGGTTGTAGCAACTGCTTTGCTTGTACCGATAATATTTATACCGGCAGCATTTTTGTTCAGGGGGTCAAATGCTGTTATTCAATCAGGAACTATCTTCAGAGCATACGTGGCAAAAGATACAGTATTAGTTCCTGGAGATGAAGAAGCAGCTGCTGAGGCAGAAAAAGCAGAATTTGCTAAAAATCATGGTTTTAGTGGTGGAAATTCAGAAGTTGATGACAAACTAAATGAAATGATTAAAGGCTATGAAAATAAAAAGGATCAAGAGCAATATCAACCGCTAGCGCCTAATACTCAAACAGAGGAATAAAGTGTGTTTAAGGTTATTTTAAAAACAGCGATTATAGCAGTATTGTTTTGTGTCTTGTCTAATACCGCATTTGCTTATGCTAACAATGTTCAAGTGATTTATGATGGACATATTGCCTCTGACTTTGATGGATATGAAGAGGGAAATATTTATGTGATGGATGATGATAGTGTTTGGCTTCAGACAAGCAGTACCTATCATTATCATTATTGTTATCATCCAGAAGTTAAAATTGCGCGATATAATAACGGATTCATCCTTGCTGCAAAAGAGATTAAACAGTTGGTTGTTTCAGTAGTCCCATTAAAAAGATATACAATTTCCGGTGAATCGCACGGCTGGGAAGGTGAGACAATATTCAAACTAACGGATGGTAGTATTTGGGAGCAAGCTGAATATTATTATAGATATAATTACAAATATAGTCGCAAAGTATATATATAAACGTAATGGCTCATATTATGCAGTTATGGAAGGTATAGAACGCCCAGTTAGAGTTCGTAGACTAAGGTAGGTATTATATAAATAAAATAAGGAGTATGTCAGATGAAAAAAAATATCTTTTATGTAATAGTTATCGCGCTATTGTTGCCAAAAGTAGCTATAGCTGATGTATATTATGTGCCATCAAGTACGCAGACAATGTATATTGCGCCTGACCCATATTATCAAATGGGTGCTGCATTAGGTAATATCTTCGCCCAGGCATCAGCAGAACGCCAATTGAACAAAATGAAGAAAAAACTTCAACAATATGCAAAAGAATGTGTACAAATGTTAGTACAAGGTGTAGATAATTTGACAACACAACAATTAAGCGAATACTTTAGACAAATGGCATTCCAAACGGGAGGAAGTTATCAGGTAAATGAGAATGGTAATATATGGCAAGGCGTATGGCAAAAGACATACCAAGATGCAACAAGGTATGAAGAATGGACAGTGGATTATAGTTTGATGCAAGCGCGTGTGCTTGTTAGAATACTCCCTATAGGGATAGAGGTTTACGAACTTGCTCCACTCAAATAAACGTCAAACAGAAACGCCCGAGAGCGATAAAGCTCTCGGGCATTTCTATATTTTCTGTACATCTCCATTGCGAACAAACGGCTCAACTGTCAAAATAACTGACTGTCGTCCGTTT